>CAIXUF010001338.1 GCA_903922535.1 Candidatus Hydrogenedentota bacterium | reverse complement strand
TGGAGAATTCCCCCTCTTTATCAGCATGCCATTGGATATCTCCCTGCGGGTGACGGTGAATATGAGGAAGCCCAACCGGCTTCCCGCGCGGAAGTCTGGACATGGGCGGCAATCGCTTTGGTCCTTGCCATCATAGGTTTCGCATGGCTTGAACTGAAAAGCCCCATGTTCTTTACCAATGACGACAACTACCTCGGCCTTGGTCCTGCAACCATGTATATGTGCCGCGCCCTGTTTTCAGGCGTGTTTCCTGCCTGGAATCCCTTTCAGGGCGGCGGTGAGCCAATCGCGGAATCCGGCACGGCAATAACCTATCTCCCCTTTTATTTGACCTACGGAATCGGCCGCTTTCTGCTTGGGAATGAGTCCCTTTTCATTGAATCCACCATGTGCTTTAATCTATTGTTTGCCGTTGTCGGCTGCTTTTGGGCGGGCCGGAAATGGGGGCTATCCCCTGCCCTGGCCTGTGCCTTTGGGCTTTCCTTTGCGTTCTCCGGGTTTCTGATTGTCACCAGTCGTTCATGGATGAACGTCTGTGCCATGTCCGCATGGATTCCCCTTATATTCGGATGCCGCGCCCCTGCATTACTCCGAAAGGCCTCCTGGAAATGGGCACTGGGCATGGGCGTTGTGCTGGGATGCGCCTTTCATGCCGGCTTTTCTCAATTGTGGGTATACGCAGTATTGTTCGAATCCATCCTCATCATGTCACTGTTTGCTTGCGGTGCTATATCTTTCCGCAACATGTCGTGGAATATTCCTGCTGTGCTCATTGCTGTCGCAATTGCCTTGCCGATGGTTTGGGTCCAGATGGATTTCGGCAAAGATGTGCTGCGTAATTTCACCGCCAGCGAATTTGACACGCGGGGCATTCAATGGAAGGCACTGTTGGCCGCCCTGGTTCCGCCGCCCGGAATCTCCATAAAACATCCTGTTTTTGCTCCTTTGGATGCGAACGGCAAGGCGTATGCAGACTTGTACGGATACGGCGTGTACTATTACTCGGGAGCCATTTTTTCATGGGGGTGTGTTTTCCTGCTTGCAAGCCTGCTTGTCGTCCGCTGGTCCAGGCGCATGCTTGCCCGCAACATTCTCATTCTTCTTGCCGTCCTTGTGCTTCTTGTTTGTCTTGGCTCCGGCAGTCCCATACCGTTAAACAAATGGATTTCCTCTTTGCCCTGGTTTGAGAAATTCAGGCAGCCTTGGCGCTATTATGTCTTTTTCGTTTTCTTCACCTCACTCGCCGGCGCCCTTTTCTATGAACGGCTCGCCCGAAGTCTTCGCCACAAGAAGTATGTCCTATGGGGTGTTGCCATCGCGACGGTTGCGCTGATAGGAGCCAGTTTGGCTGTTCACATTCCAACTTGGTGGATACGTCCCAGCTCCGCTTACCCCGAATTGTCCCCCGGCCTTAACGCCGTGGTAAAGGATCCTGCCGCGAAATCCCCGCAGCGCATTGTTTCATGGGCCACGCAAAATGACCTCACCACCTGGTTTTCGGCTTCGGACTACCCGGAGGCGTTGGTTTCATGGATGCCCTCTGTTTATGAAGTTCTTTCGCTCAACCGGTACAACACACTCACTTGGTTTCACACATTCTCCCAGCCTGTCTTCAAACGGTTTAACAGCAACCCGCTCAACGCCTGGCGCGCATACGGCGTCAAATGGATTTTTTGTCATCCAGGCGTTCGGCCCATAGACATCAAATTGTTTCAGACCTGGCCTTCCCCCCCCGTCAAGATTGGGAACAACTCGCTCTTGGAATTGTCCGACCCGGCCCCGTTGGCATTCGTAGAGGGGCTGGAAAAGGAACCCTTGCCCGTCACCTTCTCCGCCAAGGGGGCTTCTGTCCAATTTGCATCCTCCACACCCGCCGAGGAACGAGTGGTCGTAAATGTGCTGGGCTGGCCGCGTTTCAGGGCCTACGCAGATGGAAAATCCGTCCCGTGGGCTCCCGATGAATGGGGCCGAGTGCTTGTCTCCGTGCCGGCGAAAACCCAGAGACTGGAAGTCAACTATGAACCGCCCTGGGGGAAAGGCATCGGCGCGGGCGCACTGCTTCTCGCGGTTGCCATGGGTCTTTCTTGGGCGATTGCCCGATTGGAGCGCAGATTTCCGCCGGCATCCGAACCGTCATGCCCCCAGTGGAAGATCTGGCTGAAAAGCGCGGCGCCGGTGAAGGGTTGGGTGTCCCGGCTCAGCCGGTCGGGGAGGCAGTCGCGTGTCCGGCCGAAAAACTCCGCAAACTCCGCGAAGAAACCGGTGCCGGAGGCGGCGAAGG
>CAIXUF010001337.1 GCA_903922535.1 Candidatus Hydrogenedentota bacterium | reverse complement strand
GAACCATCAGCCCGCCCGCTGAATGGCTCACGGCGCGCCTCATCGACTGTGCGGCAAGTCTCCCCGTCCCGAATGCGGCAGTTCCGGAGGCTTTCTTTCGGGAACGCATCGTGGAGTCGCCCGAATTCAGCGCGCCCTTCGTCGAGGGCTTCGCGAAGCTCGTGGGCGACGGGGGCGAAACCAGCACCTGGTTCACGTACCGCAATGAGCGGGACAAGACCCATGTGCTCCGTCAGACCGAAGCCGGTCATGTCATGGAGTGGGACACCGCGCCCGTACCAGATTCGCTTCCCGGAGAATCCATAACCTTTGTGTTCGCCGGAGGGCTTGGATGGATTTCGCAGCCAAAGACGGACGGGTTCGTTCTGTCCATCAAGGGCAAAGACGCCCTCCATTTCGATGTGTGCCGTGGCCGCGGCCTTTGGCGCGACGATACCACCAAAGTCACGCTCAGCTTTGTCCCGCGCCGCATGACTTCAGAAGATACGGCAGGGCTGTTCTATCTGAGCGTGCCCCGCGAACTCGTCACTCCCGGCCAGGCCTGCAGCATCGCAGTCAAATCCCTGGGCTCGGGAAGCCAACGCTGGTTCGCCCTGCACCCCTATGCCGACGTGCTCGGCGCAAAATGATCCGCGCGCTGTTCTTGCCTGGGAAAGGATGATTATGATTTCAGCGGTTACCCTTGTGGCGATGGCCGTTTTGTCCGTGACCACCGATGATGTGCAGTCCAATCTGGCTTGGGCGGAGCGCGCTTTTGCGGAGCATGCCGCGCAGGCGCCGGCCAGCCACATCGCCGTGCTGCACGAGGACAGCCCCGGCGACACAAAACTTCGCAAGGGCACGGCCGGCGGGCCGATGCGGCTGGGGGAAAAGACCTACGAACACGGCATCGGCGTGAATGCCCACTCCGTGATCCATGTCACACTGCCGCAGCCGGGCAGGGCGTTTCGCGCGAATATCGGCCTGGACCGCAATGTGGACAAGTCGGTGGCATCGGTGCGTTTCCACGTTGAAGCGGCGGGCCGCAGCCTGTTCGAAACGGACGTGGTACGGCCCGGCTCCGCGCCCCGTGCGGTCGATGTGCCACTGGAAGGGGCGCAAGAGTTCGATCTCACTGTGGACAACGGGGGCGACAGCCGTTCCTTTGACCAGGCCGACTGGGCCGATGCGCGGGCGGTGTTGGCGGACGGCTCCGAAATCTACCTCGACAATCTCGGACGCGGCGAGGACATCGAGGCAAAGTGGCCGTTCTCGTTCGTCTACGGCGGCCGCTCTTCCGACGTGCTGCTGTCCGCCTGGGATCGCCGCGTCGAGGTTGAAGCGATCGAAGGCGGGCAACGCCGGTCGCTCTTCCTGACGGATCCGGCCACAAAACTCGAGGTGCACGCGGTTGCCACGGCGTTTACGGACAGTCCCGGTGTCGATTGGACGATTCATTTCACCAACAAAGGCGACGCGGACACGCCCGTCCTGGAACAGGTGCGCGCGCTGGATGCGTCCTTCCTGTGCGACCCCGGTTCGACGGCCACCTTCCACAGCCTGCGCAGCACCGGTGGCGTGGATGACTGGCTCCCCTTCAGCGAACCCTTGGCACCCGGTCAGCGGCGCGCCTTTGCACCCAATGCCGGACGCTCTTCGGCCGGCGCCTGCCCGTTCTTCAATGTGCAGTGGAATGGTGGCGGCGCCCTCGTGGGCATCGGCTGGACCGGCCAATGGGCGGCGGCCGTGGAGAACCGCGACGGAACCGTCGCGTTGCAGGCGGGCACGCAAAACCTGCATATAGCGCTGCATCCCGGCGAATCCATACGCATGCCGCGCATATTGCTCCTGCGCTGGTCCGGCGACGACCCGGCGCGGGCCAGCAACCTTTGGCGCGCCACCATGCTGCGCCACATCTCGCCAAGGGTGCGGGGCGCAGTCGTCACTCCCCCGATTGCCCATCTCAGCACCGCTTTCTATGAAATGGACCAATGCACGGAGACCCAAGCGCTGGCCCATCTGGACGCGGGCAAGGATCTGGGGTTCGAATGCTACTGGTATGATGCCTACTATGGGAAAGACGATTTTCCCACCGTGGGCGACTACGTCCTGCCCGTGGAGCGGGGCTTCAACCTGACCCGGTTTCCGAACCAGTTAAAGCCTGTCGCGGAGGCCGTGCACCGCGCCGGGATGCAGTTCCTGATGTGGTTTGAGCCGGAACGGATCTGCCCGGGGACACTCATGGCGGTTGAACATCCCGAATGGGTCGTGTTGCCCGATGGCGGCGGCTGGGGCATGTTTAACCTCGGTATTCCCGAAGCGCGGCAGTACATCACCGACTATATCGGCGGGCTCATCGACGCCTATGGCCTGGGTTGGGTGCGCATTGACAACGCCGTGTCCTACGTGCCCCTGTGGCAGAAACTTGACGCCGCCGCCGGGCCCGACCGGATGGGCATGGCGGAAATCCGCTACGTGGAGGGCCTGTACCGCTGGTGGGACGACATGCGCGCCGCCCATCCAGACATCGCCATCGACAACTGCGCTTCCGGCGGCGGGCGTATCGATTTGGAACTGTGCGCCCGCGCCATTCCCCTGTGGCGCACCGACGCCACCATCACCCCGCTCATGAACAAAGACTTTCATCAGGCGGCGCTGCAGAATCAGGTCATGACCGCCGGGCTGGGCCGCTACGTGCCCTTCAGCGCCAGCGGCCAGATGGGCGCCGACCCCTACAATTTCCGAAGCGGGTTCAACGGGGGCATCTCCTTCTGCGAGGACACCCGGCCCGAAACCTATCCCCGCGACATGCTGCGTGCCGCCATCGCCGAGGGCAAGCGTATCCGCAAGTACTACTTCGGCAACCAGTACGCGTTGACGGACATCACCACGAACCCCAAAGACTGGTGCGTGCTTCAGTACCACCGTCCCGTCGAAGGTGACGGAATGGTCATGGCGTTCCGCAGGCACCAGTCCCCCTACACGGGCTTCACCTGCGCCCTGAAAGAAATCGACCCTGGCGCGAGCTACGAGGTAATCCTGTCGCCCGGCTATGCCTCCACACCGGCCAAGACATTGACAGGCAGCGACTTGCGTGCCGTCGTTTTAAGCATGGACAAGGCCCCGGACTCCCTGCTCCTGGAATATCGGCCCCTGCCAAAATAACAGGGCGCGGTTGCCAAATCTTGAATTAATGGGAAACCCGGCTACCCTAAACGCGCAAGTATCGGATAAAATTGATTGTGGTTGCGGGTCTTGCCCCGGTCGTGAGGCAAGTGACGGAAATTCTGACCATGCACTTTCTGCTTGACTGGATAAACTGGTACTGGGACGGACTGCTTGGCTGGCTGCTCAAGCTTGTTGAGGGGTGGATGGATCTGTCTCCGCAGACGGGGTGGGCGGCGGTTGCATGGAAGGCCGGATTTACGGCGCTGTGTCTGCTGCCGCTGTATGAGGTTTATCTGCGGTTCACGAATTTTCTGCACCGCCAGCGCATCCGCCGTACGATGAGGGGACACGAGGTCTACGATCCGCAGGCGGACAAGGACCACCGGTTCACAGAGGAACTGGACGCACTGAAACATCCCAAGGCGACGCTGGAACAGTTGCGCAGGGAGAAGCGTTACGGCCGGATGGGTGAGATATTGTCCGTAATGAACGAACCCGCCGAGTCGGCACGGTGGTTTGTCAAGAACAAACAATATGACCGCGCGGCCCAGGAACTGGCAAAATCGGGCCACACGTGGCGGGCGGCGAGACTGCTGTGGCGCTGCGGCGACTACGGCACGGCGGCGCGGTTCTACATGGAGATCGGCAAGATGCGCCAGGCGGCGCAGGGCTTTGAACGGGCAGGCATGGTCGGGGAGGCGGCGCAGGCGTGGGCGAAAGCCGACAAGATGGACAAGGCCCTTTCCGCCTATGCGGATTATTTCCGCGACACGAAGGATTCCCCCGAAAGGCAGGAAGAGACGGCGAACCAGTGCTACCAGTTGCTGCACGATCCCGCACTGTCGGAAAAGGGTGATCCGGAGTTGCGCGCCGCGCTGCTTGCCGCAGTGGGTGAGCGTTTTCTTTTTGCGGGCCGCGCCGCGCTGGCGGCGCAACTGATGGCGGAGGCGGGAAGAAACGACCACGCGGCGGCCATTTTGGCGCAAATGCGCAACAGCGCGGCGGCGCGGCGGTAATTATGAAAAGGACAAGTTTCATTTCTTGACTTTGATCGTCGAAAACCTGTAGTTTCAACCGTGCCTGAGGCAGAATTGGATGTGTATTGCATCCACCCCGCCCGCGGCCCCCGCAGCGCGGGAAACGGACACTTGCGGAGTACGTCCCGGAATGATTGATCGCATCACGATCCTTGGTGGCAGCAGCGTATACATTCCCAAATTCATTCTGTCCGTCATTTCACACAATCTCACCGTGCGGGAAATCGTGCTGCACGGCCGGCCCGGCCGCAAACTGGAAGTGGTAAGGGACTTTTGCACCAGGCTGATCGACAAGGCCGGCTTCCCCATCAAGATAATCGCGGAAACCGACGTGACCAAGGCGGTGACCGGCGCCAAGTACGTCATCAACCATCTGCGGGTGGGCGGCATGAAGGCGCGGCTGCGCGATGAAATGCTCCCGCCCCAGTTCAACCTGGTGGGCAGCGAGCAACTGGGCGCGGGCGCGATCACGAACGCGCTGCGCACGCTTCCGGTGGTGCTTGAGTACGCCCGGATCGTCGAAAGCGTCAATCCGCAGGCGATCCTGATCAACATGACCAACCCGTCCGGGATCATTGTCGAGGCGCTGGCGCGGCTTACCAAACTCACCGTGGTCGGCGCCTGCGACCTGCCGCGCGTGTACACGCGCAAGATCGCGGCGGTGCTGGGGATGGAACCGGCGGCGCTGACCGTGGATTATGTGGGGCTGTACCATCTCGGCTGGATTCAGGATGTGAAGGTGGATGGCCGCAGCCGGATGAGCCAACTGCTGGAACTGCTCGAAACGCGGCAGGAGGAGGACTTCGACTACGACCTGATCGAGCTGTTCCGCATGATTCCGACACACGAGACGGGGATGTATTTCCACCGGGCTGAAGTGCTGAAAAAACAGCAGAACTGCGCGCGTTTCAGGGCGGAGGTGCTGTTTGAGGCGGAACAGCAGATTCTGCGGATGTACGAGGACCCGCACCTGTGCGCGCTGCCCGAACTGACCCGGCAGCGCAACGCGGGATGGTACGAAGAGACGATCATGCCGCTCATTCACGGGTTTGAGAGCGTGGACGGTGTCTCCGCGGTCGTGTGCCTGCCCAACAACGGGTCGATCAAGGATCTTCCGGACGAAAGCAGCGTGGAAGTGCCGGCGCTGGTAAGCTGCAAGGGGCTGAAAGCGCGCAAGGTGGGCATGCTGCCCCGCTTCCTCAAGGGTGTGTTTTGGGCCATCAAGGAAAGCGACCGGCTGACGATTGAGGCCCATCTGCAAAAATCCTTTAACTGCGCGCTGCAGGCGCTGGCGGTGAACCCCTTTGTGGATTCGGTGGTCCGCGCGCGCAAGTACCTGGAAAAGGTGACGAAACTGGAGTCCTTTGACCTGCATTGAACCGCCTGCCCCGCGAAACCCCGGGGCCGATACGGCGGGGCGTGCGCGTCCAGTTGGACAGGACCCCCGCGAAGTCATTAATATTATGATCGCGCGTCTGGATATTTCCGGCGCGCACGGTCTGGCAGGACCCGCACCGACCCGGTCAGGGGGGCGCGGGCACATCCCGGTTCAGGGGACAAGGAAGCGAACATGAATAGAATCTGTGTGTTGGCGGCGGTTGCGCTGCTTGCGGCGGTTGCGGCCGCGGCGGCCGATGTGAAAATCACGGGCACCCCGGCGCCGGTCGCGCTCAAGGATCTGGTCGGCACGGAAACCATGGTGACTTTGGTCATCAAGGAGTCCGGAGCAAAGAAGAGCAACGTGAAGATTGTTGAGGTGCTGCCCAGCGTCATCAACGTGCAGACGCAAAAGGGCGACATTGAGCCCTACCCGCTTGACATGGTGGAAGAGATCCAGGTGCAGGGTGGAAAGGTCGAGGAGAAGAGCTTCAAGGCAGAGGAGAAGCAGGCGCTCCGGCCCGAGCTGCAGCGCGTGGTCGAGCGGGCCATGGCGCGCGCGGTCGAGATATACGGCGCGGCGAACGACGACCAGGAACTGAAGATGGAGGCGGCGGTCCTGCTTGCCCTGAACAAGAACCGCGACGCCACCAAGTACCTCAAGCAGCTTGCCGAGACCAACGACATCACCGTGCAGTTGACTGCGTCCAAGGCGCTGTACCTTATCGACGAGCCGGTGTCGGAGTCGCTGCTGCGCCAGGGCCTGGAAAGCGGCAACCGCAAGGCGCGCGCGCTGGCCGCCACACTGGCCGGGCTCAACAAGTACACCACGGGAATCCCGCTGCTGACGCCGCTCTTCGGAGATCGTGCGGTGGAGCTTTCAGCGCCGGCCGCGCGCGCGCTGGCGCGCCTGGGCGACCGGGAAATCATCCCGCGGCTGACGGCCATGCTG
>CAIXUF010001336.1 GCA_903922535.1 Candidatus Hydrogenedentota bacterium | reverse complement strand
TAGATTCGCGCCATGCTTGGCACACAAATGTCCCGACCGGGGAGTTCGGGCCCCGGTCGGGACACAAGGCCGCAAGTCATGACAAATGACCGGCCGGCGATTGCCTGAATGTGCGCACGAGACACCCCGGGGTGTTCAGTGCTTGCCTTTGGCCGTCCGGGTCTTGTCAATGGATCCCGCGGCGGCCGACAAGGCCGCCGCGCGGGCGCTTGATTCGTCGGGATGGCCGTCGTCGGAACTGGTCCAAAGAAGAATTCTTCGTCCTGCATCCAGCAGAAAGGCGCTTGATT
The DNA here is from genome assembly GCA_903922535.1 of Candidatus Hydrogenedentota bacterium. Next base: position 3,426 of record CAIXUF010001336.1, on the reverse strand, counting down.
CCCAGCGGCCGGAGAGGTGCTGCCGGGTGGTGATGACGACACTCTTGCCATGATAGATCTCATTGTAAACCATGGTTGATTATACACGGCCGCTTCCGGCCCCGGGCAACGAATTGCTTTTCGAAAAGTGACATGAACCGTGCCTGCCTTATGTGGGCGCAGGACGCGGAACACAGGGGTCCCCACAATTCGCGCGAGCGTGCAAGGAGGAGACAAAATGCCGGATCCAAAAGGAATTCAATCATTCAGGGCCTTCATGGACTCAGTTCATGGGGCCGAACACGGCGAGTTCTCGGTGAAGCCGTTGAGCCTGGTCGCCCACGAAGATGCTTTTTCGGAGATGAAGGCGCATCTTCTGAAGCATTACGACGGGATCGAAGTGTCTCACAGTTTTGAGGATGAGAGCGACGCCGTTTACGACTGCATACCCATAGGGCAGCAACCCTCGCTGAGGGGGTCGTCCGCGCCCTTGCCCAAGGCGCCGGATCTTCCGTTTCGCGGAGACTTCGCCGCATCGCAAAGCGGGCGGAAGGTTTCTCTCATCCAGTCGCCGCTGGGGTTGGACCGCAAAGACCGGCACGGAAACGCAATGCATTGTCCGCTGGGAACGGTGCCCTTCCGGAGAATCACACTTGAGACCATGACGCGGTTTGAAGATCTGAGGCATTTCTTCCGAAAGAGTCCGGCATTGTCGGGCCGGCCTCCGCAGAACGGGGGGCAGACCGCCGTCCAGCAGACGCACCGCTGGGCCCATGCGTTTCAAAACGTGGACAATGTCGGCGGACATGGTTGCCTGAACGTTTGGCAGCCGCGCATCGGCGCCGGCGAGTTCTTCTCGCTGTCCCAACACTGGTACATCGGAGGAAGTGAGGAGACGCTGCAGACCGTCGAATGCGGTTGGCAGGTATGCCCCATGATGTATAACGACGACAAACCGCATCTCTTCGTTTACTGGACCGCCGACGATTATGGAATGACCGGCTGCTACAATATGACCGCTTCGGGGTTCGTGCAGGTGGCGTCTTCCTTTGCCCCCGGCATGGCGCTCAGCCCGCCGTACAGCGTCGCCGGCGGTGAGCAGTACGAGATCGAGCTGGCCTTCTATCTCTCATCCGGCTGCTGGTGGCTCTATTACGGCGGACTGGCCGCGGGCAATGTCCTGGGATACTACCCCGCCGCGATATTCAACGGCGGCGCGCTCGCATCGCAGGCCCGCGAAATTGACTATGGGGGTGAGGTGGTGGGTTCTGTCAGCTTTCCACCCATGGGCAGCGGCGCATTCGCCAATGCGGGATGGCAAAACGCGGCTTATCAGCGCACCATATTCCACTTCCCGCCTGACGGCGGAGCCCCGATCAATGCCGACTTGGTGGTCTCGCAGGAATGGCCGCAGTGCTATACGGCCGCGGTCGAACTTGACAATTCGCCCTGGTTCGAAACGCTGTGGTACGGCGGTCCTGGCGGAAACTGCTAAGCCGTACAGGTCACCTGTGCAACCCGGAAAACCATCGCGGGGCATGTCTTTTGTTTGCGGGACTGCGCCTTCGATGGATAGAATGGCGCGCGTTTTTGGGCACAATCCCTGCAAAGGAGAACCTGTCATGGACATAATGGGCGTGGGCATCATCGGAACAGGCTGGGTGGCGGGCGAACATCTGCGCGCATGGCGCACCAATCCGCACGCCGAGGTGCGGGCCATCTGCGACATCGACCCGGAACGGGCCAGGGCGTTTGCTGCGGCAAACCATCTGGACTGCGACTTCGTGGAAACCTGCGAGGCGCTGGTCGCGCGGGACGACCTCCAGATCATCAGCATCACGTCGCCGCCCAACTTCCACAAGGCGCATGCGGTGACGGCGGCCCGGGCCGGCAAACACATGCTCCTGGAAAAGGCCATGGCGACGACGGTTGAAGACGCGCGCGCCATCCGCGACGCCGTCGAAAAGGCGGGGGTGAAATCGGTGGTGGGCTTCGTGCTCCGGTGGAACCCGCTCTTCGACCTGATCCGGGCGCAGCTCGCGGACAACACGGTGGGCCGCGTGTACTACGGCGAAGTGGACTACTGGCACGGCATCGGCCCGTGGTACGCACAGTACGGATGGAACGTCAAGAAGGATGTGGGCGTCAGTTCGCTGCTCTCGGCCGGCATCCACGCCGTGGACGCGCTGCGCTGGTTCATGGGCGGCAGGATCACGGAAGTCACCCAGTACGCCACCGAAATCCGCGGGCCCGAGTTCAGGGAGTACGAGTATCCGCCGACGACGGTGACCCTCTGCCGCTTCGACGATGGGCGCATCGGCAAGGTGGCGTCGGGCATCGCGTGCCGGCAGCCCTATGTCTTCGACATCAACCTCGTGGGCGAACACGGCACCATCCGCAACAACCAGGTGTTCTCCATGGCCAAGTATCCGGGCCAGACAGGCTGGGCAACCGTGCCCACCATCCTCCCCGACAGCGGCGACGTGACCCATCACCCCTTCACGGGCGAGGTGGCCCACCTGGTCGAATGCATTCTGTCGGGCAGAGAGTCGCACGCCAATGCCGCCGACGCCTTCCTCACCCATGAGGTGTGTTTCGCGGCGGACCTGTCCGGACAGACCGGCAAGGCCGTGACGTTGCCGATGGCCTAGCCGGAGGGCGGAGAATCCATTTCGGGCCAGTGCATTGAATTCGGGATTGTCCCAAACGCGGGCATGATACGCAAGTGCCGGTGAAAAGCGCCACTGTCCCATCGTTGGTCGAATAGATTCAACTGGTTATGGGGGACGCCTGTGCCGAAATCGTCATCATGCGCCGAAAAGGCCTGCAAAAAGGGCGTTCTTTAGAAAAGGGCCACGCTCAAGACCGGGCCAATGGCTCTTCAGATCTGAAAAAGGAGCCCTTTTCTCGACACCCCCCGCCGGTTCATGCTATTGTGTGGGTGTCCGGGAGGGAAGTGGAATTTGCCGCCAGAGACGGCGGTTCAACGTTTTATGAATACCGGTGTGCGCGGCCCGACGGTCTGGCACAGCGAAAAGAGGTGAACACATTGGCCAAGCCAAACTACGGATACGAGAAGCGCCAGAAAGAACTGGCCAAGCAGAAGAAGAAGGCGGAGAAGCAGCAGAAGAAGCTTGAAAAGGCGCACCAGCCCTCCGACGAGGGGCAGGACCAGCCCCAGGATAACGCCGGCACGCCCGCCGGAAATACGGAAAGTTCCTGAGCGGAGGCGGCGCGGTTTGCCTGTCCGGACGGAAAACGCCCATAATTTGGCCGAGAGCGGCGCGGCGAAGACGCGGCCGAAACGGCCATTGCCGAGCGAAGTGCGCGGCAATGGAAAGCCAACCCTGAACCTTGGGAGTCGGACCATGAGATTTTCTGCTGCGATGCTGTGCCTGATGCTGGGATGTCTGTCCTTCACCCTGGGGGCGGCGGCGCAGACCCCGC
>CAIXUF010001335.1 GCA_903922535.1 Candidatus Hydrogenedentota bacterium | reverse complement strand
GTTCGTGGAGCCCGGAAGCCCGACCCGGGTCTTGGAGGAAAACACCCCGCCCGAATACACCGTGTTGCATTCCGTCCGGGATATCTGCATGAGAATCAGTGGGGGAGTGGTGCCGCCGCCATAAATGTCGCCCGATCCCGTCCACGCCGCGCCGGTCGAGGTCTTCAGGTAACCCTTCGCAAGTGCCCAGTTCAGCACATCGCAATACTGTTTGTTGGTGATCATGCATTTGCCGATCTCGTAGGCGCCGAGCGTGACCGCATGCGCGGGCAATTCGGCGGCCAACCCGTAGGTCGCGTCATCGCCCGCCCCACTGCTTCCCATCTCAAAGGCGCCCGCCGCCACCGGAAGCATTTCCGGATCAAGCAGGATGGTGTCGCTTGCGACAGCCGACTCCCCAACGGCGTTTCTAACCTTAAAATACACCGTCCGGACCCTCACGCCTGCCGTAAGCGTGAAAGCCGGGGCGGCCGTCCACGGCTGCCATGTGGCCCCGGAAAACGAGGCGGATTCGCTCGCCATGTACTCCGTCGGACTGTTTGTCGCCGTGTTGTTCAGCGTCGCCGCCATGTTCAGCGTGGACGCCGCGCCGTTGTTGATTGCAAACGAGGTCACCTGCGGCGCGTCATCGGCGGTGATCCGGATTACTGCCTGCGCAATCATTTCCCCCGGGCAATCCGCCGCCACGTCCCAAACAATGTGCTTGCCCGTGTTCGGCGCGACGCCTTTTCCAATGTCCCCCGTTGCCGTGGTGACGGTAACAGGAAAGGTTACCCCGCCGTCCTTGGACAACTGCGCCGTGACCGTGCAGCTCCCAATGGGGCTTGCCAGATCATAGTTAATGTCGATCTTCGTACCCAGGCTTCCGTTCTTGCCCTGCGTCCAGGTGAGATTCGAAACGGTGGGTCCCTGTGCCATGGCGGGGAATGCCGCCAACGCGACAAGTGCCGTGACAACCGCCATGCCTGCGGCCATCCGGCCGCGCCCAATCCTTCCCGTCTTGCCGTTCATCGGCTGGTCCTCCGATATGTTTTGAAAAACCGGTCGCTAAGATGCTTTTTTGCAGTGTCGGCGCCGCCCCGCGTCAACAAGACGCTCCGGACGCGCATTCTTCTACACATTCCAAATCTACAGTCCATTGGTGTTTCCTCCTCCGAAACGCGAATCACTTTGCTCACAGGCCACCCACGCGGTGACCGGATACTGGGTTGGATACCGGATGAATTCGACGTGCCCGTCCATGAAAAGCACGTTGGCGCCTCCCGGCACATGGTTGAATGCCGTCACGCCCTGCGCAAATCCCCTGTTGCTGGTCGAGCCGCCGAAACTTTGCGCAAACGCATCCCAGAGGATCGCGACCGCGCTCGATGCGACGGACTTGGCGGCCGGCGCGTTGATGTCGGTGACCAAGAACCGCTGAATCCCCTCCCGAAGGGCATAGAGCGTGGCCTGGCCGTTGCTGCCGGTTGCCTGGATCGTGGGATACTGTCCAAACTGGCCGCTCCTCGAATTCGGCCATGAGGCGTTTGTCGGAACCGTCGCATCCGCGCAAAAATCCACGTTGTCGCGTGTGTCGCCGAAATCCAGCTTCAGGTTCTCGATATACCATCGCCAGCCTGCGCAGTCGCTGTCCGCCACTGTCACGAAACCGGGATAGATATAAGAATACGAAACGCTCAGCCAGTCATCGCGCTGCGCGGGGCTAAGGTCGGTCCGGTTCTGAATCTTGACCAGGTCCTCCGCGGAGGTGGTTGGGTCCGACGGACACACGAGCACGCGCACATCGGAGAGATACTCCGGAAACAGGCTCGCAAAGGACACCATGTACGCCCGGACCCGCGATGCCTTGGGGGGGAAATGCCCGGAATTTTCCGGCGCATACATGGCCATCGCCAGGCCCATCTGTTTGAGATTGTTGGCGC
>CAIXUF010001334.1 GCA_903922535.1 Candidatus Hydrogenedentota bacterium | reverse complement strand
GGTCAAGGTGGTTGGCGGCACGCTCAAGGAGGTGTCCGTCTTCCTGCCCATCGAGTCCGTGCGCTTCGAGTGGACCGTCAAACCCACACAGATCGTGGATGAGTACATTATCCACGTCACGCCGGTGTTCGAGACGCACGTTCCCGCTCCGGTGGTCACCGTGACCCCGGCCCTGATTGACCTTGATGAAGACAAGCAGGTTGACCTCGAGATCGAGAACCACGGATTGGTCGATGCGGATGCCGCACAGCTTTTCGTCACCAACCGCGGCCTGTGGGTTGTCGAGCCCCTGGCCACGGACCTGGGACCGATTCCTGCCATGTCAAAGCGCGTCGTGCCGGTCAAGATCTACCAGCGGGCCATCGAGAAGGACACCACGGTTCCCTACGAGGACGAGTGTTCCACGGGCGAGATGCGGTTGAGCTACGTCTATGTCTGCGGATTCCCGATTGAAACCCAGGTTCCAGTCTATCTCCGCCCGAAGCCGAATCCCAATTGCAATATATGGGTGCCCACGTTTGCGCCCGCAGGCGACTCGCGTCCCATAGACACCTACAGCCCGGACCCGGTCACCCCGTGCACCGATTGCGACACGCCGCCTCCGCCGCGCTACCCGACCATCACGGTTCCGTCCACCTTCACGCAGATAAGCGCCTGCAAGTGCACCGGTTCGCTACTGGGTTGCATTCCGATTCCCCTTCCCTGCTGGAAGGAGGCCTTGTCGCTTCTTGCCTGTGGATTGCCTGACCCGAGCAATCCCGAATACATGAAGGCCCGCGCGGAATGTATCAAGAGCGTCCTGGGCAACATCCCCGGCTGCCTCGCGGACTTCGGAGTCGGCCTGCTTACCGGCGGATCGAGCGATGTTGTCGGCTGCGTCTGCGGCGTCCTGCGCGACTGCTACGGTCTGGGCGGAGAGAACATGCCCTGCGGCGCCGGCGATGCGCTGAACAGCGCCGCCAAACTGCTCGGCATATCCACCTCTCTCTACGACAGCCTGCATGGCGCAAAATCGCTGGACCTTCTGGGCACCACCGACAAATACAATGCCTACTTCACTTTGGCGGTCTACGTGCGTTACAGCGAGCAGGCCTTGTTTACGGGAGACATCAAAGGCTGGTTCGAGGCCGTCGGCGCGGCGGACAATGCACTGGTTTCCGGCATCTTCGGCCAGATTGAAGTCTTTGTCGACGAGACCAGCGAGGCCGGCCGCATGATTTCCGACGCGGAGAAGGCCGTCCTGCTCGCCATGCCGCGGCCCGCCTGCCTGACCGAGGCGGAAATCACGCAGACCATCGAGCGCCTGAACCGGACCGTCGAATATCAGTCGCAGGGCATTTACGACATGGCCGACGTTCCGGACGGCTGGAGCACCGACTTCATCGCGCGCGACACCGCCGCCACCTTCGCCGAAATACTCGGCAACGCCGACGCTTTCGCACAGCAGTTGGGCTTCACCGACTACTACGACGCGTTCGTCTACTACCAGCAGGTGCTCTCGGCGAACCCCGAGGCCGGTGTGTGCGCCCGTGTGCAGGTGCAGATCGACCAGCATGCGGTTGTTACGCGCTCCGCTTTCCTGGCCACCCTTGGCGTCAGCAACGACAACGAAAGCGAAGCCATTGAGAACCTCTCGGTGAGCATCCAGGTCTCGGACCAAGTCGGCAACGACGCCACCTCGCTGTTCGAGATCCAGGGACCCGTGCTCTCCGGCGTCGATGCCATTGACGGCACCGGGACCATCTTCCCCTCGACCACCGGCACGGCAAACTGGACGCTCATTCCCGGGCGGGATGCGGCGCCCACGGCCATGAAGACCTACTACGTTTCCGGAACGGTCAATTACACCCTGGGAGGGAAGCCGACATCCATGCCGCTCTTCCCGGCGGCCATAGACGTCTATCCCGATCCCAAGCTGGTGCTGGACTATTTCCTCGAGGAAACGGTCTACGGCGACGACCCGTTCACGCCGGAAATCGAGCCGGCCGTTCCGTTCGCGCTTGGCCTGCGGGTGAAAAACACCGGCGCGGGCACGGCCAACTCGTTCACCATCACCTCGGGCCAGCCCCGCATCGTGGAGAACGAAAAGGGTCTTCTGATTGGCTTCCAGATCTTGTCCTCCGAGGTCAACGGAGCCCCGAAGACCCCGTCGCTGACGGCCAATTTCGGCACCCTTGAGCCGGGTTCGGTCTCCGTGGCGCAATGGAACCTGACTTCCACGCTGCAGGGAAGCTTTGTCGGATTCGACGCCACCTATGAGCACGTCACCAACCTGGGAGACAAGGTACAGTCCCTCATCGACCAGGTGAACGTGCATCCGACCACCCATGTGGTCGCGGTGGACGAGCCTGCGGCCGACGGCCGGCCCGACTTCCTGGCGGACGACATGCCGGATATTGACAAGATGCCCGACCGCCTGTACACCAGCGGGGGATTCTCGTTCCCCGTGACCGGCGTCAACAGCGGCATCGAGGTGAACACCGACGGCGGTGTCTACACCGTTACGGTGCCTGCCGAACCCGGCTGGTGTTATGCACGCTTCAACGATCCGACCGGCGGCGGCCAGGCGTTGCTGTCTGTGCGGCGTGATGACGGCAAGCAGGTTCTCGTTGGTCCCAATGCCTGGCAGACCCGCCGCGTGGTGCGCCTGGAGGGCCAGCCGCCGGCAACGGAGGCACTGGTGCATCTGTTCGATCTCCAGTCCGCCGTTTCGGGGCAGGGTGCGACCTACACGCTTGAGTTCGCCCCGCCGCCGGAGCGTCCGGTGATCACACTCAACGGCGAAATGGTCGTCTACATCCAGATCGGCGGCGTCTACGTGGAGCAGGGCGCCACGGCACAGGACAGTGTCGATGGCGACATTACTTCCTCCATCCGGATTTACGATCCGGTCGACACAGGCGCGGTCGGCTCGTACCTCGTTGTGTACAACGTGGAGAACTCGCGGGGCGTGGCGGCCGTGCAGATGACCCGCGTGGTCCATGTCGTTGCAGAGGGAAGCGTGGCGGGCAGCACCGTGCAAGTGACCATCGCACCCGCTTCGGCGCTTGCGCAGGGTGCCCAGTGGAAACTGGACAACGGCCCGTGGTGGCCCGCCGACTACACTGCCGCGGACGTGCCGCCCGGCGGCCACACCATCACCTTCCAGGCGGTTCAGAACTTGGTCGCGCCGCAGCCGGTTTCCTTCATGCTTGGCACCGGCGAGACTCGGGTGGTGAACGGCGTCTATAAGATCATCCTCCAGCGGGTTACCGGCCTGAAACAGATCGACGCTGTCTCGGCGATCCTGGCCGCGGGGCTGGTCGTCGGAAACGTGACCGAGGCGTGCGGCTTCAGCCTGGATTCCGGAACGGTTCTTGCGCAGGATCCGCCGGCCTTGTCGGAGTTGCCGCCAGGCAGGGCTGTGAACCTGACTATCGTGGATGCGACTGCACCGTTGATCACGGTGCTGGGCGGCGCTTCGTTAACCATGGAATGCGGCGGCGATTACGTGGAACACGGCGTGGCCGCGGTCGACAACTGCGCCACCGGCCAGACGCTGGTCTGCGGCGCGGTGGACAACACCGTGCTCGGCACCTATGCCGTCGAGTACAGCGCGGCGGACGGCAACGGCAACCTCGGCCAGGCCGCGCGCATGGTGTACGTGGTGGACACGACTCCGCCGGCGATCACGCTCAAGGGCGAGGCCGCGGTGAGCATTGAGTACCGCGGCGTCTACAGTGAGCCGGGCGCTGACGCCACGGACAACTGCGCGTCCGGCCTGAACGTTGCCGTGGGCGGTGACACGGTGGACACATCGGTGCTCGGTACCTACACAGTGTCCTACACCGTGGACGACGGCAACGGCAACAATACCCGGGCTACACGCCTCGTGACCGTCACGCCCGTGTACTCGATTCTCCGGGTCAATGCGGCCAACACCAACGGCCCGTGGGACGGCAATGCCTGGGAGACGGCCTTCCAGGACATCCAGACCGCAGTCGATGTGGCCGCCGACGGCGGCGGCGGCGAGGTCTGGGTGGCTGCGGGCAACTACACCGGCGTCGGCGATCCTGTGGTGGCCATGCGGTCCGGCGTCAAGCTTTATGGCGGTTTTGCCGGCATCGAGAAATCACTGGATGAACGCGATGTTGCGGCAAATCTCACCGTCATCGACGGCGAAAACGCGCGCCGCTGCGTAACGGGCGCCGATGCGGCCCTGCTCGACGGGTTTACCATCACGCAGGGCTATGCCGGCTATGCAGGTGGCGGTCTGTACAACTGGGAGGTGTCGCCCGCGGTGGTGAACTGCGTGTTCGTCGCCAACACCTCCGGCGGTGTCGGCGGCGGTGCCTACTGCTATGGGGCCGCCGTTCCGTTCACGGACTGCAAGTTCACCGGAAACCAGAGCGTCCATGGCGGCGCCGCAACCTGGGAGAATTGTCCAGAGACGGTTGTGGAAGACTGTGTCTTCAACAGCAACAACACCACGGGCCTCTATGGCGGCGCGCTGCGTGTCTACATGACTTCGCTGACACTGCGCCGGTGCGAGTTCACCGGCAACTTTGCGTCGTCGGCCGGTGGCGCGCTGATTTGCTACAACTCGATCATGGAAGTTGACTCCTGCACCTTCTCGGAGAACCAGACGTATTCCGGGGGCGGAGCAATCTACACCTGTGACTTGTCGCAACTGACCGTCTCGGGAAGCACTTTTGCCAACAATAGCGGCGCTTCTGGAGGCGCGATCGCCGCCGAAAACTCGGACACGAATTTGTTCGGGACGGAGTTCCGTGGAAACTACACCCATGGCTGGGGCGGAGTAATTTTCCAAACCTTCCGCACCCTGAACGCCGCCAATTGCGTGTTCTTCGATAACACTGCGGATGGCGGGGGAGGCGCCGCGTACCTGAACGGCAGTTCGGTCGGACGCTACACGAACTGCACCTTCTCCCGGAACATCGCCAGAGGTCAGCGTGATGAAACTTCCGGCGGCGCATTCTGCATGTATGAAAATGCCGCGCTCGAGTTGACCAACTGCATTCTGTACGGCGACACACAACCGGAACTGGACAGTTTCAGCAGTATTACGCCGGTCGTGCGCTACTCCGATGTCGAGGGCGGTTATTACGGTGAAGGAAACGCATCGCTCGCCCCGCTGTTTGCAGACCCGGACAATGGCAACCTCAAACTTCAGATGTGCTCCCCGTGTATCGACGCAGGCACCCTGGACGGCGCGCCCCAGGCCGACATGCTCGGGACCGCGCGGCCGCAGGCCCTGGGCGTGGACATGGGCGCCTACGAGCGCATGCCCGACGAGATCCTGCCGGTCATCACGCTGAGCGGTCTGGCCGAAATGACCGTCGAGTGCGGTGGAACCTACACGGAACCCGGCGCGACGGCCGTGGACAAGTGCGGGAACAGCCTGGACGTGACCATTGGCGGCGACACGGTGAACCCGGCCGTGACCGGCGTCTATGTCGTCACCTGCAACGCGCACGACAGCATGTACAACGCCATGGAGGTCAAGCGGACCGTGACCGTTGAGGACACGACCAAGCCGGTGATTACCCTGAACGGTTTGGACGAGGTGATTGTCGAATGCGGCGGAGTCTATGAGGAACTCGGCGCAGCGGCCACGGACAACTGCGACACCTCCCTGAACGTTGCGGTCGGCGGTGACATGGTGAATCCGGCAATCACCGGCACCTATCTCGTCGCCTACGACGTGACCGACAGCCACGGCAATGCCGCGGCGCAGGGGGTGCGCACGGTGAAAGTGGTCGACACGACCAAGCCGCTTATCACCCGTACCGGTCAGGCCGAGGTGACCGTCGAGTGCGGCGGCGCCTACACCGAACTGGGCGCGACTGCGACGGACAACTGCGACATGTTCCTGAACGTTGCGGTTGGCGGTGATGCGGTGAACCCGGCGGCGGTCGGCACATACGTTGTCGCGTATGACGTGACGGACAGCCACGGCAACGTCGCGGATCAGGTGACGCGCAGGGTGACGGTTGAGGACACGACCAAGCCGGTCATCCGCCTGACCGGAGCAGACGAGGTGACGGTCGAGTGCGGCGGCGTCTACATCGAGTCCGGCGCGACGGCGACAGACAATTGCGACACCTCATTGAGCGTGACGGTCGGCGGCGACCAGGTGAATCCGGCGGTGGTCGGCACTTATCTGGTCGCCTATGACGTGACGGACAGCCACGGCAATGTTGCCGATCAGGTCAAGCGCGTAGTCAGGGTGGTGGACACGACCAAGCCGGTCATCAGCCTGACCGGTTCGGCCGAGGTGACCGTCGAGTGCGGCGGCACCTACACTGAACTGGGTGCTATGGCGACGGACAACTGCGACACCTCGTTGAACGTGGTAGTCGGCGGGGACAAGGTGAATCCGGCCGTTCTTGGCGTCTACGTGGTCACCTACAATGTGGCCGACAGCCACAACAACCATGCGGATCAGGCAACGCGCACCGTGACGGTGGTTGACACGACCAAACCGGTCATCACCCGCAACGGTCCCGAAACCGTGCAGGCGGAATGCGGCTCGGTCTACAAGGACGCAGGCGCGACCGCCTATGACGTGTGCGCAGGCGCCCGCACCGGCAGCATACGGGTCACCAGCACGGTGAACACGGCTGTTGTTGGTGTCTACACGGTTCGTTACAACGTGGATGACGGCAACGGCAACAGTGCCGCGGAAGTGACGCGCACGGTCACCGTCGCTGACACAGTCAGGCCCGTTATCCGCCTGACCGGGGCGCAGTACGTCACCGTCGAGTGCGGCGGTGTCTACAAGGATGCCGGCGCCACCGCATCCGATGTCTGCGCGGGCGACCTCACGTCCAGGATCACCACGGCGAACAACGTGAACACGTTCGCGTCCGGCGCGTATTACGTGGCCTACTCCGTCAGCGACGGCAAAAACACCAATGTGGCGGTGCGCTTTGTCACGGTGGAGGACACGGCCAAGCCGGTCATCGCCCTGAATGGTCCGGCCAATGTCACCGTCGAGTGCGGCGGCATCTATGTGGAATCCGGCGCTTCCGCGACGGACGTCTGCGAAGGCAGGCTGGCCGTCACGGTCGGCGGAGACGCGGTGAACACCGCCGCTGCCGGCCGGACTTGCACGGTCACGTACAACGCAATGGACAGCCACGGCAACCGCGCCGTCCAGGCCACCCGCACGGTGACGGTGGTTGACACTACCCCGCCGACCGTGGGTCTTGTCGGCCCGGCAACCGTGACGGTGGAATGCGGCAGCGCCTATACGGAGCTTGGCGCCACGGCGCAGGATGCGTGCGACGGTTCTGTGACCGCGACCGCGATGGGCGGGGTGAACACGCTGGCGCCCGGCATGCACGTGGTCACATACAAGGCCATGGACGCCCACGGCAACTTCCAGACGGCGGCCCGCGTGGTGAATGTGGTTGACACGACGCCTCCGGACCTCAAGCTGGTCGGTCCGGCACAGGTGGAGGCGGAATGCGGGCTTCCGTACCAGGATGCCGGCGCCACCGCCGTGGATGCCTGCGCGGGTGAGGTGCGCGTGACGACGGCGGACGTGGTCGACACGTCGGTCCTTGGCCCGCATGCCATCACCTACAAGGCGGGCGACGGCAGCGGCAACGTGCAGACGGTGACGCGTGTGGTGACCGTGGTGGACACGGCACCGCCGGTGATTACCTTGGTCGGCCCGGCGCAGGTGGGGGCGGAGTGCGGATTCCCGTACCAGGATGCCGGCGCGGTGGCAGTGGACACGTGTGCGGGCGCGGTGCCCGTGACCGAGACGGGGACGGTGGACACACTGGTGCCCGGCACCTACGTTGTCACGTACAGCGCCGACGACGGCCATGGCAACATGCAGACGGCCGGGCGCGTGGTGACGGTGCGTGACGGCACGCCGCCGGTCGTTCAGATCGTCGGCCCTTCGGAGGCCGTGGCGGAGTGCGGCCTTCCGTACATTGACCCGGGCGCGACGGCGGTCGATGCGTGCGCCGGTGACCTGACGGCGGGTATTCAGAGGGACATGATCCCGTATGACGAGTTGACTGGCGATACGCTCTTCCCGACGCTCTACGTTGCGCTGTACAGCGTCAGCGACGGCGTCACCTGGGGCAGTGCCGTTCGAACCGTGGATTTCCAGGATCATTTGCCGCCGGTTATAACCCTGAACGGCCCGTCCGAACTCTCCATCAACTGCGGCGATGACTATGCCGATCCCGGCGCGGCCGCCTTGGACCTCTGCGACGGCAGTGTGCCCGTGATCACGGGCGGCGACACGGTGAATCCCGCCGCGGTGGGTGTGTACAAGGTCACGTATTCCGCCTTGGACAAGGCCGGCAACATGCAGACGATGGTGCGCATCGTGACCGTGTCCGACACGGCGCCTCCCGACATTACGCTGGTTGGTCCGCCTGAAATGGAGCTTGAGTGCGGCTCCGGCTACACCGACGCGGGCGCGACGGCCTGGGATGCGTGCGCCGGCCAGGTGCCCGTGGTTACGACGGACCGGGTGGACAGCTCGGAGCCCGGGACGCAGACGGTTGCCTATAGCGCGGGCGACGCCTTCGGCAACGTGCGGACGATCCTGCGGACTGTGACGGTGGTGGATACGACCCTGCCGATCATCACCCTTAACGGCCCCGACGCCGTTCAGGCCGAGTGCGGCGCGGCGTACAAGGACGCGGGTGCCACGGCCTATGATGTCTGTGCGGGCGACCGCACCGCCGCCATTCAAGTGGACAACACGGTGGACAGCGCCGTGCCCGGCGTTTATACCGTTCTTTACAGCGTGGACGACGGCAACGGCAACGACGCAGTGGTTGCGGTGCGGACCGTCACCGTCGCCGACACGGCCGGCCCGGCCATCCAGCTTGTTGGCCCGCAGTACGCCACCGTCGAGTGCGGCGGCACCTACACGGACGCGGGGGCGACGGCGCTGGACATGTGTGCGGGAGAAGTGACGGCAAATGTCGCGTCTGTGGACAACGTGGACACGTCCATGTCCGGCGTGTACTACGTGGTCTACTCCTCGAATGACGGCGGGAACTACAACCTTGCCATACGCATTGTCACCGTGGAGGACACGACCCCGCCGGTCATCACGCTGAACGGTCCGGACGAGGTGAGGGTCGAATGCGGCGGAACCTATGAGGAGCCCGGCGCCGCGGTGGAGGACGTCTGCGAGGGCGTCCTCAACGCGGTCATAGGCGGGGACGCGGTGAACACGGCCGCGTCCGGGACCTACGTCGTTACGTACGACGCGATGGACAGCCACGGCAACGCGGCCAGGCGGCTTTCCCGCAAGGTTGTGGTGGTGGATGAAATCCCGCCGGTCATCACGCTGAACGGTCCGGACGTGGTCACCGTCGAATGCGGCGGTGTCTACGCCGATCCCGGCGCGATGGTTACGGACAACTGCGACACCGTCCTGAACGCGGTGACGGGCGGTGACGCGGTGAATGCGGCGGTGGCCGGGACCTACAGGGTGGTTTACGACGCGGCGGACAGCCACGGCAATGCGGCAATTCCGGTCTCTCGCGCCGTGATGGTGGTGGACACGACGCCGCCGGTGATCACGCTGAACGGCCTTGCCGGGATGACGGTCGAGTGCGGCGGCGCCTATGCCGAACCGGGCGCGGCCGCGACGGACAATTGCGATAGCTCCGTGACAGTCTCCGTTGGCGGCGACGTGGTGAATACGGCGGTGGCGGGAACCTATGCGGTGGTGTACAGCGCCACCGACAGCCACGGCAACGTTGCGGAGCCGGTCACGCGGACGGTGACCGTTGCGGACACGACGCCGCCAGGGATTCACCTGAACGGTGACGCCATAGTTGATGTGGAGTGCGGAAGCAACTACACCGACGCGGGCGCAACGGCGGGCGACGCCTGTGCAGGCGATCTGACGGGCCGCATCGTGGCGCAAAGCACGGTGAACACCCACGCGGTGGGCGTGTACACGGTAACCTATACCGTCAACTATGGCCCGGCGTGGCAGAATCCGGTCAACCCGTACGATGTGAACGGCGACGGCAACGTTACCCCGATCGATGTCCTGATCCTCATCAACGACATCAACGCCAACGGTGGCGGCGCGAGGGTGCTGCCTGATCCTCCCACACCGCCGTCCCCGCCGCCTTATCTCGACGTGAACGGCGACGGTTCGGTGTCACCGCTGGACGTGCTGCTGGTGATCAACGCCCTTAACGCGCTGGACCAGGGTGACACGTTGCCGACCACTCCCAGCGCCTATGCGGCCACGGCGACACGGACGGTCCGCGTCGTGGACACGACCCGGCCGGTGATCACGCTCAACGGTGACGCCACGGTGATTGTCGAGTGCGGCGGCGCCTACGCGGAGCCTGGCGCGACGGCCGTGGACAACTGCGACTCCTCTGTGAACGTGGTGGTGGGCGGTGACACCGTGAATGCCGGTGTGGCCGGCACCTACGTGGTGGCATACAGCGCGGTGGACAGCCAGGGCAACAGGGCGGATGAGGTGACGCGCACGGTGATCGTTCGCGATGCGACGGCGCCGGTCTTCACGGCGCGGCCGTCCAACAAGACCGTTGACGCCAACGCCTCATGCGAGGCACTGGTGCCTGACTTCACGGCGAACGTTTCCGCGGTGGACGCATGCGCCGGCATGGTGACGCTGAGCCAGCTCCCGGCGAAGAACAGCGCCGCAGGCAAGGGCGTGACCAGCGTGACCGTGACGGCGACGGACGCGGCAGGCAACAAGACCGCCGCCGTGGCGGCGCTGACCGTCCTCGACAAGACCGGTCCGGTCTTCACGGCCGCGCCGTCGAACAAGGCCATTGATGCCAACGGCTCTTGTCAGGCGCTTGTGCCCGACTTCACAGCCGGTGTCGCGGCGATGGACACCTGCGGTGGCGCCGTGACGCTGAGCCAGTCCCCGGCGAAGGACACGGGCGTCACGAAGGGCGTGACAAACGTGATCGTGACGGCGATCGACGCGGCGGGTAACAGGAACGACAGCGTGGTCACGCTGACGGTGCTCGACAAGACCGGCCCGGTCTTTGCCGCGCCGCCATCGAACAGGACCGTTGACGGAAACGCCTCATGCCAGGCACGGGTGCCCGACTTTACCGCGGGCGTCTCGGCAACCGACGCCTGCGGCGGCCAGGCGACCCTGAGCCAGTCGCCGACTGCGGGCGCCACGGTCGGCATGGGCGTGACAAACGTTGCCGTGACGGCCACGGACGCGGCGGGGAACAAGACCGACAGTGTGGTGACGCTGACGGTGCTGCCGGGCCAGTGCTGGGTGTCAGTGCCCAATGTGACCGGCATGGCACAGTCCGCGGCGCAGGCCGCGGTGCTTGCGGCCGGTTTGACCGTTGGCGCGGTGACGACGGAATGCGGCAGCCCGGTTGCCGCGGACAGGGTGATCAACCAGATTCCCTCGGGCGGCACGGTGTCCTACGGCAGCCCGGTTGCCCTGGTGGTCTCTACAGGCCCGTGCGTCAGCATCACCGTCACCTCGCCGAACGGCGGCGAGACCTGGTTGCAGCGCGACGCGCATGCCATCACCTGGAACCAGGTCGGCTTGACCGGCTATGTGGCCGTCCTGCTGAATGACGGCGGCGCGGACACCGCGTGGCTCGGCAAAACCCTGGCCTCGGACGGACAGCTTTCCTGGACGATTCCCGCCTCGGTGGCACCGGGCAGCGCATACAGGATCCATGTGATTTCGGCGGAGAACAACGCGGTGGAGGATCTGAGCGACGCGACGTTCACCATTGCGCCGGCTGCGGTGCTTCCGCTGACGGTGACCTCTCCGAACGGCGGCGAGCTGTGGATCCAGGGCGAAACGCAGAACATCACGTGGAACACGGTTGGCGTGACGGGCGCGGTGGCCATCCTGCTGAATGCAGGCGGCGCGGACACGGTCTGGGTTGGCGCGGTTGCGGCCTCGGCCGGCACGCTGGCGTACACGGTTCCC
>CAIXUF010001333.1 GCA_903922535.1 Candidatus Hydrogenedentota bacterium | reverse complement strand
GTTGGGCAGGGGCGTGTTTTCAAACGAGACGATCGGCAACTTTGTGAAGGCGGCCACGCCGTACTCCCCGCCGTCGAAGCGGTAGTTGCAGCCAAAGACCGCCTTCATGCCCAGCCGCTTTTCAAACCATGCGGGAAAGTCCTCGTGATTCGTTCGCGGCAGATTGCGGTCCATCTCCTGAAGGCAGACCACGTCAGCCTTGGCGGAGTCAATCACCCGCGCGATGCGTTCCAGGTCCAGCTTTCCATCCAGGCCGGCACCGTGATGGATGTTGTAGGTGAGCACCGTAAGCGGCGTTTCGGAAGCCCCCGCAGCATATCCGGCCCAGGAAAGCGCCAATGCCATTCCGGCCATGTGCGCAAGGGTCATTTGTCTTCTCCCACCAAGTTTTGTTCCTTGCGTTCTGCCCGGGTCATGGCAGTCATCGCCTTCAGCACAATGCCCAGCATGACGCACACGGCAACGACCGTTATGCCCCAAAGCAAGAACGTGGAAACCTGGGGCCGTTTCCCAGAATAAGTGGGAATAACCCACCTGTCGGCAGGGCCCGCCTTGGTGGCCGAGCGCGAAATATGCACACGGGTGAGCCGGGGTTTCTCAAACTGCTTGTGGTGTTGTTTCCCAGGCGAGGTTCTCGGTGGCGATGTTAAAGAGGTCGTTACGGTCGTAGCGCTCGGCGGCGGCGATGATTTCGAGGCCGATCACCGCGCCCTTCTCATCCAGGTCCACGTTGACGCCTTCCTCGATCTCCTGAGTGCGAAAGACTTCCTTGTCCTGTATGCGTATGTAAAGCGCGTCGACCTCGTTGTCGTATTCGATCTTCATTGTTTTGCGCTCCTATGTGTTTTTGTCCATGACGGTGATAACCACGATTTCGCCGGGGTTCTCTTTGCAGGTCACCTTGATGTGTCGGTCACCCGCAGTCTTGCAGTAATTGAGCCTTCCCTTGATTGAAGGGGTTATTTCTTCAGGGCTTGACACTGCTTCGACAATCTCGTCATAGAGGATTTTTCGTTCCTTCATCCGGCGCTTGGCGTGCCTGCTAATGTGTATTTCCATGCGCGCAAGTCCTCTTGAATCATGAACGTTTTGTCAATAGTGATTCTACCATACAACCGGTCCATTGCAGAATGAGGCGCTATGCTGGGCAATCGTCCACATGCACCCGGAAGGACTGTGATAAAGGAAGTCAGTTGTCCTCGCCCGGCGAATCGCCCCCTTTCACGTCTGCCCGGTTCATGGCAGTCATCGCGCTCAGGACTATGGCGAGCATGACGCACACGGCGACGGCAAGCATGCCCCAGAGGAAGTATGGCGAACTTTCGACCGGCTTCTCCACAGGCTTGGGCGGCTCCGGCGGCCGGCTCTCCATGCTGCCCAGCTTCACTTCAGGCAAGGAACCAAAATGCAGGTCCCGCACGGACTGTGCCAGATCATAGTTCGGAGCCGCCATGCCGGCCTTCCCAAAGAAGAGCGTGACCGCTTTTCTTCCCGAAACGTCAAAGCACAACCGGCCGCCCCTCCCCCACAGTTCCGGCGTCTGAACAGCCAGGGGCGTATTGTCGCCGTCGTTTATCGTGAGACGCAGCCTCGCCGACGTGACAAAGCCCTTCATGGTGGCCAGTGTGTCCACCGAGTGCTTCTCCCATTGGGTGCGGTTGAGCATTCCTGTGGAAACAACGGTCCAGTACTTCCCGTCGTCCGAGCCTTCCAGAACATACTGCCGCGAGAAATACGGGTCGTCCACCATGAACCGGCTAAAGACAACAGGGAGATTCCTGCCGCCCACGGTCCATTCAAAAACGGACATCTTGGGAGGGGACGCCGCGACAGGGACAGCAGGCTCAACGCGGGTCAGCACGACCGGTATTAAACCCGCCTCCTGCGGGGTGGGGAGATAATCGGCCAGCACGGGTGACGCGAAGGTGTTTGACGCGGGCGCCTTGTCAGCGGCATAGACGATACGCAACCAGCGATGGTCACCCTCTCCGATTTGCAGCCATCGTGAGAGCGGGCCGTCGGCATCCATCCTTGCCTGGACCCGATACTCCGCATCCAGCAGGTTGCGCCATTCCTGCTTGTCGGCTGAGCCCTCAATGCGCAACGGCCAGGGATCATGCATCCAGCCCTGCAAATCGACCCGGTTCTTGCGCACCGGTTCGCCAAAATCAACGAGGAACGCCTTGGTGCCTTCCTCCAGCACCGACATTCCCTGGCACACGCCGGGCTTCGGCCTGAAGGCCCCTCCATAGGGCAACGTGTCACGCCGAAGCAGGTAGGGCACTGTGCGGTTTTGGTCGTCGGCGAGGCGCAAATCCCCCCAGGCCGGGTTGAGTCTGTCAATGACTTCACCCGTCAGCGTCAGCCGGACAAAACCCTGCGGGGCGCCCTCCAGAACAACGGGTGCATGATACTGAAACGCGTCGACCTCGAGCGTCCCGGACGTTTCGGCGGCGTTCGCCGACAGCGCCAGGCAAACCGTGAGCAGCAATGCGCTCATTGCCCCTCCTCCTTCGTGGCAACACCTTCCTCCTCCTTCAATGCAGCCTCCTCCTCCCCGGACAGGGCCGCACTGAAGCGCTGGTAGAAGTACGCGGCAATCAGCAGCAGCACGCCGCACGCGACCCAGGAAATCACCCGGTACGCCACCTCCAACTGCGCGGTGTCGAGCAGGATGACCTTGGCGACGGTCACGCCGAACAGGCCCATGCCCACCACACGCCGGAACAATTCGCGCGACACAAGTCCGTGCCATACCAGCACTAGTGCCTGCGCGGCCCAGGCCGCGGAGATCAGGCTCATGGCGATGCGCTGGTCGGTCATGCCGGTGCCCCGGTCCCAGCGAGACAGTTCCAAGACTATCATGAACATGAACAGGCCGTGCCCCGCCAGTTCATGCCCCCGGGCAAGCATCAGTTCTTTCGCGCGCCAGTATCCCCATGCCATGCCCCACAGCACCACGATATAGAAGAGGTGTGAAAGGAAAGCGGGGTTGAACGCCAGCGCCGTGATGCCGGACCGGTACTCTGTGAGATAGACAAGCAGGATGAACGCCGTGATGCCGGTGGAGACCCAGGTCATTGGGCGCCAGTCAGGATGCCGCTGCACGGCCAACAACGCGGTGCCCGCCGTGATGACGCACCACAGTGCCAGAAGCGACTGCCCCTGATAGGAGTACCACAGCGGATTGTCATGCAGGTCGATGTACCATAGGTAGGCTACCTCCATGGTGGCCGCCGCCGCGCCCAGCACAAACGCACCCACGCCATGCACCATGGCCAGCACGCGCTCCTGCTCCTCCGCGAAAACATGGTTTCGGAAGATTACAAATGCTGACGCGCCCCAGGTACCCGTGATAAACGCCCATGTCATGAAGTCCGGATTAAACACCGGCGTGAACGCCGCCGCATGCAGCGGCAGGTGGCCCAGCATTTTGACGGTGCCGAGCAGCAATGCCGCATGCCCGCCAATACGGACCAGCTTGTCCTTGAACAGTCCCCCCGCGTAGAGCAGCGCAACGCCCTGGGCGGCCCAGACGAGCATCGTGGCATGCCCCTTGAACTGGATGGGCACGGCCAGCGTGACCAGCACCAGCGCCTGCACCAGCAGCACCCTTGTGGTGGGATCCAGCCGGCCGATCCGACGCATCCAGCCCCAGAACAGCCCCATGGTCACCGCCGCCATGCCGAGCACGAAGAAGCCGAGTGCCATCTGGTGGCCATCCTTGAGCCACACCCAATAAGACAGCGCCGTCAACACCGAGTTGACGATGATCATCCGCGACTCCATCGTCACCCCGTGCTCCCTCCGGGTCAGGCTGTATGCCGCCGACACCGCCAGGAAGAACAGGTAGAACACGGTCGCATAAATCATGCCCGGCATGATCTGGGTGGAGAATTCCACCGACGGTATGCCGTGCTTCACCATCCACATCCAGGACTGATAGAGCAGGATGGTGCCGGTGAATGAGGCCGTGTTCAGGTGGCGCCAGCGCCGGAAGAAGGCCGCGCCAAAGGCGATGCAGTCTAGAACAAGCAGGTAGGTGAACAGCGCATAGGGCCGGTTGTCACCGGTGGAGAACAGAAACGGGCTCATGAAACCGCCCAGCAGCGCCAGCAGTGCAAGGGACTGGGTGTCGCGCATCACCGCGATGAAGATCGCGAACAGCGTCACCCCGCTCGCCAGCACGATCGCAATGCCGGGACTGCATAAATGCCACCGGTCCATGGCGAAGAAGATACATGTGTACAGACCCGCCACACTGCCACCGGTCAACGCCTTGAAAAGCACCTGGTATCTCGCGCGAAACGCGAGTTCCCCAAATATAAGGCCCGCAACGGAAACCGCCGTCCACAGCGCGACACGTCCCGACGGCGTCAACCAGCCTTTGTCTATGGCGAGTTTCAGGAAGAAGCCGCCGCCCACCAGCACCATGGCAATGCCAACCCAGGCAATGGCGTGGAAGCCAAGCAGCTTTTCCCACTGAATCTCCACCTGGAACCTGTCGAGCAAGCCCTTCTCCACAGGCTTGGCAGATGTCCAAGCCTCATCCGGCTGTCCGCGCATGGACCCCGGGGGCAACGGAGAAGGCGTTATCGGTTTTCCTGAACGGATGGGAATCACGGGAATCGGCGGAGGTGCGTCCGCAGCCACCGTGCATTCCCCGGACCCGCCAAGAAGGATGGGCAGGGAAGCGGCCTCCGCTGTCAGGTGTTCCAGCGGCAACTCCAGTTCCCGCTCCTCTTCCTGATCCGTGAAGGCGGCAGATGCCGTCTCCAATTCCATTGAAGCCAACCTGGACGGCAGAAAAATCACGCTGGGCACGCCGCCATCCCCGGGATACGGAACGTCCTTGGG
>CAIXUF010001332.1 GCA_903922535.1 Candidatus Hydrogenedentota bacterium | reverse complement strand
TTGCTGGTGATGCTCATACTGCTGCACCGCTTCGCCCCGCGCGTTCCTGGGGCGCTGACGGTGTTTATTGTTGTGCTGGGCGCTTCGCTGGCATTGAAGCCGGAAGATTACGGTATCGCCGTGGTCGGTTCGTTTCGGGGCGGACTGCCGCGCTTTGCCTTTCCCGGCACGGCACTCAAGGACCTCCAGGCGCTGCTGCCGGCCGCGCTGGGCGTCGCGCTGCTCACCTACACCGAGGGCATCCTGCTGGCGCGGGCCTTTGCCGCCAAGAACGGCTACGAGGTGGACGCGAAACGGGAGCTTGTGGCCCTGGGCATGGCGGATGTCGCGGCCGGGTTGTTCCAGGGCTTTTCCGTGACCGGCAGCCAGGCGCGGACAAGCATCAACGACGCCTCGGGCGGCAAGACGCAGCTTGTGAGTCTGGCGGCTGCGGGAACGCTGGCGCTGTTCCTGCTGTTTCTCACGCCGCTGATTGCGCGGGTGCCGCAGGTGGCCCTGTCGGCCATCCTGATCTATGCGGGGTCCGGGCTGGTGGAGTTTGACGTTATGAAACGGATCTACCGGCTCTATCCGAGGGCCGGGCTCATGGCCGCGCTGACCACGCTGGGTGTGCTGGTGGCGGGCGTGGTGCCGGGCATCCTCATCGGCATTGCCGCCTCGCTGGTTGACATGATTAACCGTGTGTCGCGGCCGCCGGATGCGGTGCTGCAGGCGGTGCCGGGACACGGGTACCATGACGTGGGCGATGTCTGGCAGGCACAAACCGTGCCCGGCCTGATCGCATACCGCTTCTACGCGCCGCTGATGTTCTCCAACGTCGGCCATTTCCTCGCGCGGGTCCGTGAACTCGTCGCGGCCAGTCCGACCCCCGTGCGCTGGTTCATGATTGACGCGCAGGCCATTACGGACATAGATGTGACGGCCCTGGATTCACTGCGGGAGTTGGAGGCGGAACTGCGGGGCAGGGGCATCGCGCTGAAGGTCGCCCGCGCGAACCGGCCGCTGCGCGAAATCTTCGAACGCACCGGCGTCACCAGTGAGATCGGCCAGGAGAGCTTCTTCCCGTCCGTTCATGCGGGCGTGGCGGCGTTCCTGGGACCGGTGAAGGGACCAACTCCACCGCGAACGCAGGATGCATAACGAACAGAGAACAAAAAGTATGCCCCAGTTGGGTGCCGCGCATGCGCTTCCAACCGGCTCCACGGAAGAAGAAGACAGGAGAAGAAGACTAGTGAAAAAGCCGCGGTTATGGCATAATATTAGGGCGGCATGAATCTGCTGACTGCCATATCCGCCCACCTTGGACGACAATGTCGACCAGGTCCGTTCAAGGGGTTCCACGCCATGCCGGGCGCATCCATATGTTTGTCACCCGCGACTTGAGTCAACAGCTATTGTGATGTTTCATGCCGGGGCGAAGTTGCCGCCGCACGCAACGCAGTGTCCAGAATCAACGACGAGGAGGAATCAGAATGTCAAGCGAGAAGAGGCCGGAGCCTTCCCAAGAGGGCAGTTTCATGGCCGCACCTGATGTGGAAAGAACAACGGCACCTGCCAAAATTCGAAGTGTACCTGCAGGCATGGCCCGTTTCGGTTGTCGACTCTTTTTCTTCTGGTTTCTTGGCGTGGGCATTTGTGTTACGGTTGTCATCATCGGAGAGGTGTCGGCAAGGGCGTATCTTTATGGGCTGCCTGATCAAGAGTTCATGAGATTTGCGTCTTTCAGCCAGGCTGACATGAGACCCTGGTTGAAAGGTGGATTCAGTTTTCAGACAGGCTTTGGAAGGTATCTTACACCCGGCTATTCGATGGGAATCCGCAAGCACAATTCAAGAGGATTTCGGGGTGATGAGGTCTCTTTGCCGAAGCCCGAAGGCACTTTTCGTATTGCCTGTCTGGGCGGTTCGACCACATATGACGCGAGCATAGAGGATTATATGAAGGCGTACCCCGCACAACTTCAGGCCGAGTTGCGAGAGCGAGGCATCCCGGCGGAAGTTGTGAACGCAGGCACCCCTGGCTGGACCAGCAGGGAACAGATTCTGAACTACGCGACAAGGGTGTCCTATGTCGAACCGGATATGATCGTCTATTTTGAGCCGATTAACGACCTTATTTATCGGGCGACATGGCCACCGGAGAAATTTCGAAGCGATTACACGAGCCCGTGGATGGTCGTCCCGAAATTTGCCAAACAGCCGTGGTATATGTCGCTGACGCTACTTCGAATACCATTGGTTCTTATGGGGAATTCGACCGTGGCTGCAAACATGTTCGACTGGAACGATCCGCTCATGAATCAAGGCGCCCGAAATATTATGGTGGCAATGACGTACGGGAACAAGGCGAACGAGACACAGCAGTTTTCTTCTATTCCGAGCGGAATGACATTGAAGGACGTTTTTGAGGCAATGCCGACGGACTTCTTTGCGAACAATGTTTCCAGCATCATATGTTGCGCAAAACCGCGACATACCAAGGTGCTGTTGGTGTCGGGCGTGCTGGACTGGAAATCGATCAAGGAATCCAGCGCTGAACATCCTGAAGGAGGCGAAGGCCTGCGATACGGCGTTGGGCAGATGAACAAGGCCCT
>CAIXUF010001331.1 GCA_903922535.1 Candidatus Hydrogenedentota bacterium | reverse complement strand
CCTACACCATGCCGGGAACCTACACGGTTACCCTCGAGGTAACTTCGGAACAGGGGCTTACCGCCCAGGCGCAGTCCACGGTCACGGTCCTGCACCTTGACCTGCCCAATCTGGTGGTCAGCGGTGTGTCAACGCCCTCCGGCGGCTTTATGGGCATGCCGTTTGAAGTCTCCTGGACCGTCAGCAATGCCGGCACGGCACCGGTTCAGGGTTCGTGGACGGACCATGTCGTGGCGGTCAACACCGGGACGGGCGAACAGGTGCTGCTGGTGAACGAGCCCGTCTCGGAAAGCCTGGCAATTGATCAGAGCTATCAGCGTTCATTGACATTCCAATACCCGGCGACGCCGGGCATCTACCAGATCATGGTCATCACCGACTTCGCCAACACGGTCAATGAAGGGGTTGAAGGCGGCGAACTGGACAACGCCGGCCACTCGGGCGCCTTCGAGGTTCAAAACTACAACGTTTCCGTCATAGCCGGGATTAAGTCGGCCCCGGCCGGCACACCGATCCCGCTGGCTGGACAGGCCACCGCCGGAAACGGCAATCCTGTCCCCAACGCGGGGGTGAGCCTTAATGTCGAGGTGCGCGGCATGTCACGCCGCCTGGCCGCCGTGACAAACGCCAACGGCGAATATGCACTGCTCTTCGAGCCGTTGCCGACGGAGGCGGGTCTGTACCGCCTGACCGCCGGGCCCGCCACTGCCGTGTCCGACACGGTGCAGGACGAGTTCCGTCTGTGGGGCATGTCGGCCGATCCGGTCCAATTGTCGGCGCAGGTCTGGCAGGGCCTGCAGGAGCAGGTGGTTGCGTTCACGCTGAAGAACTCCGGCGACCTTCCGCTGACACAGCTCACGGGCACCGTCAACAACCTTCCCGCCGGGATGAATGCCGAACTCAGCTTCGTGCAAACCGGCATGGACGGTTTGGGTGAAGTGGGCACGGAAGTCCTGCTCAGCGCGTTGTCGGTGGCCACAGGCGTCTACGACGCCACGGTTTCCCTGGCCAGCCAGGAGGGTGCCACGCTCACCGTTCCGCTGAGAATAGATGTGCGTCCCCTTAGGGCGGTGCTGCAAATCACACCGGACGCATTGCACGCGGACATGCTCCGGAGCACCGCAACCGAAACCCGTCAGACCCTGTACTCGTTCCAGGTGGCCAATGTGGGTTCCACCGCCTCATCTGAACTGCGGGTGCTTCTGCCCCGGGCCGCATGGATGACCCTGGCAACGCCCGCAGAGATTGCCCCGATTGCGCCCGGCGGGAAGACAACCGTGCAGCTCCTGCTGGTGCCGTCGGCTGACCTTCAGTTGGGTGCCTACCGCGGCGCGCTCACCGTCGCGGGCATGGACAGCGGCATTTCCGTTCCCTTCGAGTTCACCTGCGTTTCGGATTTGAAGGGAACGCTGCGGGTGACGGCGAAGGATGAATACAGCTACTATGGCGAGGGCGCGCCCAACCTTGCCGGCGCGACCGTCCGCCTGCTGGATGCCTCCACAAGACAGCCACTCGGGTTCGAGGGGGTCACCGGTGCCGACGGCGTGGCCCTGTTTGAAAACGTGCCCGAGGGCTATTGTGTTGTCGAGGCCGCCGCCCCCAATCATGGCAGTTGCACAACCACCGCAAAGGTTGCCGATGGAACCTTGGATGTCACCGTGATCCTGCCGGTTAAGGCCGTCCGCTTCGAGTGGTTGGTGCGCCCGACCTTGATTGCCGATGAATATGACGTTCAACTCCAGACCGAGTTTGACGCCCACGTGCCCGCGCCTGTGATCACCGTAACCCCGTCGCTTATCGAACTGGACGAACCCAAGCAGATTGACTTGGAGATCGAGAATCACGGATTGATCGCCGCGGAGACGGCGCAGCTCTTCGTGGAGAATCGCGGCGCATGGGTGGTGGAGCCTCTGGCAACCGATCTGGGAACCATTCCAGCCCAGTCCAAACGCATTGTCCCGGTCATGATCTACCGGAAGGCAACCCAGACCAAGGCGACAATCGGTTACGACGCAGAGTGTTCTGTGGGTTCAATGAGTGTTGGCTGGACGCATGTCTGCGGAGTCCTCCCCATCCCGGCGGTCTATTCAATCAGTTTCCGGCTGAAGAACACCCCCAACTGTACTGAGCCGTGGACGCCCATTGATCCCGACAAACCTGAAGAGCCTGGGCGCGGCAGAGTTAGCCAGCCCGACGACCTGTGTCCTGAATGCCCCACCGGCTGCGACATTCCTTTCGAGTGCGATGACGACAGCATACAAGAGCCCACGACGCCCACCTGGCTGCAAATTGCCTGCAGTTGGCTGGATGATCTGATCGATTCAAAATCCACAAACGCGGAAAGCCGTCAAGAAACCGGCCCTGCGTCATCGAAAGAGCTGGTTCCGGATCCAGAATCAGGCACCTGCGCGCGCGTCAAGATTCAGCTTGACCAGCGCGCCGTGCTCACCCGCGCGGCCTTTGCCGCGTCCCTGGGTGTCAGCAACGACAACGAGAATGAATCCATCGAAGATCTGGCGGTGACCCTTCAGGTCAAGGACCAGGCCGGCGCCGATGCCACCGCGTTGTTTGCGGTTCAGGGCCCCGTGCTGTCAGGGCTAAACGGCGTGGATGGCACGGGCGTGATCCTGCCCCTGGCTGCGGGAACGGCAGACTGGACGCTCGTACCCGGGCGGGATGCGGCACCCGACAGCATGAAAACCTACTATGTCTCCGGAACGATGCAGTACACCATGGGCGGCAGCACAGCAATTCTGCCGCTGTTCCCGGTGGCCATTGACGTGTATCCCGATCCGAAGCTTGAACTGGACTATTTCCTCGAGGAAACGGTCTACGGCGACGATCCCTTCACCGAGGAAATTGAGCCTGCCGTTCCGTTCGCGCTGGGGCTGCTGGTCAAGAACAGCGGCGCGGGCGCTGCCAATACGCTAAGCATCACATCGGGCCAGCCCCGCATCGTCGACAACGAAAAGGGCCTCCTGATAGGTTTCCAGATACTCTCCTCGGAAGTCAACGGCGCGCCAAAGTCGCCGTCGCTGAAGGCGGAATTCGGCACGCTGGCCCCGGGCGCAATCTCGGTGGCGCAATGGAACCTGACCTCGACGCTGCAGGGCAAGTTCATCGCGTTTGACGCCACGTACGTGCACAGGACCGACTTGGGAGAGAGTGTGCGGTCTGTGATGGACCGGGTGGATGTTCACCCGTTGACGCATGTCGTCGCTGCTGACGTGCCCGCAGCGGACGGGCGTCCTGACTTCCTTGCGGATGACACTCCGGACGCCGACAAGATGCCCGACCGTCTGTACACCAGCGATGGTCAGTCGTTGCCGGTGTCGGGGGTCAACGGGGGTATTGCGGTGAACACGGACGGCGGATTCACCGTCACTGTGCCTGCAATGCCCGGTTGGTGCTACGCGCGGTTCGATGATCCGACCGGCGGCAGCCTGGCGTTGACCTCGGTGAGGCGCGCGGATGGCAAACCGCTTCTTGTCGGGCCCAATGTCTGGCAGACCCGCCGTGTCGTCCGTCTGCTGGGGCAAGACCCGAGGACGGAGGCGCTGGTGCACCTGTTCGACTATCAGTCGGCGCTTTCAGGACAGGATGTGGCCTACACGCTCGAATTTGCCGCGCCGCCGGAGCGTCCGGTGATTGCCCTCAACGGCGATGGGATCGTTTACACCGAGGTTGGCGGGCGCTACATTGAGGAGGGGGCCACGGCGCACGACAGCGTTGACGGCGACCTTTCGGCGGCCATTCAGATCCATAACCCGGTAGACACAAGCATGGTCGGGTCCTATCTGGTCGAGTACAACGTTGAGAACTCCCGCGGCGTGGCGGCCGCGCAGGTGTCCCGCATCGTCCACGTGATTCAACCGGGCAGCCTGAAAAACGGCGCTGTGCAGGCCGTAGTTGTTCCCGGCGCGGCGGTCGCCCGGGGCGTCATGTGGAAACTTGACGACGGTCCGTGGTGGCCCGCTGACCACACGGCTGCCGATGTGCCGCTCGGCGGCCACACCGTCACCTTCCAGGATCTTCCGAACTGGGCCGCGCCGCCGCCTGTTTCCTTCATGCTCCGCGAAAACGAGACGCGGGTCGTGAGCGGTGCCTACAAGGTGATCTTCCAGACGGTG
>CAIXUF010001330.1 GCA_903922535.1 Candidatus Hydrogenedentota bacterium | reverse complement strand
TGGTCAGGCAAAGCTGCGTTTCCATCCTGCGCCGGACGCCGCCAATCTCGCTGAAGTACTCGGGGTGGGTGTCAAAGAACTCATCGGGCGACACGTAGCGGAAATAGCTGTGGCACCGGCCGTCATGGGCGTGCTGGACGCCCTGCGGATTGTTGGGGCCGCCTCCGCCCGCATTCTCCCGCTGCCGTGCGCGGAAATCGGCGTCTCCGCCCGGCCACGCATAGGAGATGTCGCGCATGAGAAACGCGGGCTTCACCAGTTTGTCCAGCGACGGCAGCGGCACGTCCTTTGCGGCCGGCGTTCTGGTGGTCCCGGGGGCGAACCAGCGGATACCGAAAGCCGTCTCCAAGAATTCATAGGCACCGTAAAGCGTGCCCGCCGCAGTGGTGCCCGCAATGACCACGTTGGCACCAACCGTCTTGAGGGCGTAGCCCTGCTCGCCCAGCGTGTCGGCTGGCGGGTCCACACCGAGGCTTTTTGCCCGGGGGCCGCAACCCAGCACGATCATGGGCGCGTCGGTCGGCGGCTGCGCCACAATCGGAAGCTGCGCTCCCGTGCAGGCTTGTACGTGCGACTGAATGTCCTTGGCGGCCTGCTGTTCCGAGGGACTGGCGTCCGCAGCGACCACGATCTGATAGGCGCTGGCCCCGTTGCGCACCAGCATCGGCCCCTCTTCGGCATGCAGCGGCAACCCGGCCGCCAGCGTCAGAACCATGAACACACCCCAGCCATGCACTGCTTTCATGAGCAATCCTCCTATGGTTGGACAACCGTTACCGTAGCATTGGACTGTGCCGCAGGCGCATCGGTGTCCGGGAAGGGAATGGGAACCATGGGAAGAACGGGAGTTATGGGAATTGTGAGGGTGGGGCGATTTGCCAGTAGGGCGTTCAGGCTCAGACGAACATCGCGATGATGACTATGATCCCCAGTACAATCCGGTACCAGCCAAAGGGGGCGAAACTGCGGGTCTGGATGTAACGCATGAACGCGGCGATGACCGCATAGGCGACCACGAAGGAAAACACCGAGCCGACCGCAATCAACGCCCATTCATGGCCGGAGAAATGCAGGCCATACTTCAGGACATCATGCGCGCAGGCCGCCGTCATGGTCGGTATGGCGAGGAAGAAGGAGAACTCGGCAGCGACGGGCCGTGCCGCGCCCAGGGCCATGCCGCCCACGATGGTGGCGGCCGACCGCGAGGTGCCCGGAATCATTGCCAGGCACTGGAAGAAGCCCACGGCAATGGCCGAGGGGAATTTGAAATCATCCACCTTTTCGAAACGGCGCTTCAGGCCTATCTTTTCGATGACGATAAGGACAATGCCGCCGACGATGAGCGCCCCCGCAACAACACCCTTGGTGAACAGATACTTCTTGATGGTGCCGGCCAGCAGGAAGCCTATCACCGCCGCGGGCATAAACGCCGCCACGATGAGAAACCACAGCCGGATGGTGGGCGCCGGGTTCTTGTCCGCACCAAAGGGCCAGAGCCGTCCCCAGAAGTAGAGCACCACGGCGAAAATGGCGGGAAGCTGGATGATTACCGCGAACGCATCGGCAAACTCCTTGGAACTGCCCAGCGACAGATAGTCCTGCACCAGGATGAGGTGGCCGGTGCTGCTGATGGGCAGGAACTCGGTGACACCCTCCACCACGCCGAGGATGACTGCATTGATGAAATCCATGAGCAAACTCCTTCTTCTTGAGAGGGGAAATCGTAGCACACTCTGCCATGGCCGCACACCGGGAGCGCGAAGCGCCGGATTGAGTCACGGACAGCATGGTCGATATGGACGCAAAACCTGAATTGCCCGGCGGATTCTGTCCATTCCGTCCATAAAGTCCATATCGTCCATGGTCTGAAAGTGCCGCATCAAGCCATTCAGGGAGCTTCGCAGGAAAAGGCCCCCGAACCGGGCGGTTCGGGGGCTATGCACTGGCCCACTACAAGATCATTGTCCGGGTGCCGGAGCGGGTGCCGGGAGTTGTGGCGGCGCCTGCGGTGGCTCTTGCGGCGGTCCCTGCGGGGGGCGCATGCCCTTCGGGCCCGGCTGCATGGGAATGCGGCCAAATCCTTGGGGATTCATGCCGGGCCGCATGCCGGGTTGCATGTCGGGCTGCCCACCGGGTTGCATCCCGGGCATCATGCCGCCCATGGGTCCCATTGGCCCCATGGGCCGGCCGTTGCGGCGTTCGCGCGCCTCGCGCAGCGTCTGCCGGATGTCATTCTCAAACTGGTCGAGGAACAGCACCAGTTTGCCCTTCTGCCACGGGCTGAGATCGGCGCCCATGGTTTCCTGAAGCCGCTGCCGGTGCGAGGCGAGCTTCGCGTCCGCGTCATGCAGGCGGGCAAGGCACTCATTCAGCGCCGCCTCATCCTTCTGCTGTTCGACGATGCCGCGCAGATTGCGGATGGCCTCGGTGCGGTCCCTGTTCAGCGTTTGCTTTTCCGCGCGCGCCTCGGTGAACCGGCGCATGAGCAGCACGCTCTGCTCGTCGGTCAGCTTGAGTTCGCCGGAAAGGCGCGCAATCATCACCTGTTCCAGCATCTCGCGCGCCTTGGCCTGGTCGCCGTCCTTGCCTGGGTGCGCGCCCGGGTGTTTCAGCCCCTTTCCGTCAGGCGGATTGGGCTGCGGCGGCTCCTGCACACCGGGGGGGGGAGGCGGGGGGGGCTGATCCTGCGCGACCGTCCATGCCGCCGCCAGCATGACAGCCAGTGCGGCAACCGCAAGGGGCAAGTGTTTCATGTTCAGCTTCTCCTGTGGGGCAGTCATGGGACCTGATTTCAGGCGCCGGACTTCAACATCGCGGCCATCGCGGCCGCGTCTTCAATGTTCATCTGGTCCATCATGTCAATGAGGGATGCATTGGTTTCAGGTTCGCCGATTTCGGCGGATTCCCCGCCGCCCGGTTCCCCGGACGAAAGGTCGGCGAGCGCCCCGACCAGATCATTCGGCAAGGTCTCATCAAGAACCGGTTCCACGCCGACCCATTCGGCCATGGCTTCCGCGTCGGGCGATTCCGCCAGGCTGTTCAATGCAGTCCGCCACGTTTCGCTGTCGGGCGCAACCATCTCGTGCCGCGGCACCGTGCGGAACTGGCCGGCCATCACCACCAGCATGGCGGCCGCGGCCACGGACAGGCTGGTCCACCAGAATCTTCGGGTGGGCACGCGCAGTTTTCGCGCAAAAGCGCGCGCGGTGACCCGCTCGGCGAAGTCCGCCGGGGGATTGGGGGAGGGCAGCGACGCCATCCGCGCGCGCACTCCCTGCAACTGGCGCAGGCGCTGCGCCAATTCGGGCTCCGCGCTCAGCCGCGCCCGAAGCGCGGCCGGGTCGCCGCATTCGCCATCGAGCCAGGCCGACAGCAGTTCCAAGTCGTTTTCACTGATTTCGTTTTTCATGGCAGCATGTCCTGTTCCGCCAGTCGTGCCCGCAATGCCTCGCGGGCGCGGGCGAGCCGGCTTCGCACGGTTCCTATCGGGCATCCCACAACCTGCGCAATGGCCCCGTAATCCAACTGGTTCAGTTCCCGCAGCACGAGCACCTCGCGGTGTTCCGGGGGCAGCCCGTTGATGGCTTCGGCGACCATAGCGCCGATTTCCGCGGCCTGTGCCCGGTGGTCGGGCTGATCGCCGCCGGTGGCGGGCTCCTTTTCCAGGCCCTCCATCGGCCGGGCCATGTGCCTTCCGCGGCGGCGTCCGTCACGCAGATGATTCAACGTCAGGTTGCGCGCCATGCCAAACAGCAGGGTGGAAAACCGCGCCCGGGGCTCAATGCGCCCCAAGCTCCGGTGCAGTGCCAGGAAGCACTCCTGCGCCACATCCTCCGCGTCGTCGGCGTTGCCGATCATGCGCGCGCAAAAATGCATGACCGGCCGCTCGTAACGGCGCACGAGGGTCGTGAAGGCCGCCTGGTCGCCGTTGCGCGCCCGGGCCGCGAGGATCCAGTCGTCAACTTCCTGCATCCGCTGCTCCATCCAGGGTCGTGAGGTAAAACACCGCCGGTGTCCGAAAGTTCCATTATAGAGGATTTGGACCGGCGTGCAACGTGAAGAACGAGCGGGGTTGTGGGCAGGGCGACATTTCCTGCTGACGGTTTGGGAAAAGCACGCTGGAAACAGATGCTGGAAACGGGTACACTCCGTTTTTGCCGCGCGTTATGCGGCGTTTTGGAGCGTTTTGAACATGCCACGGGCCTATACGCGGATAGACAACGGAACAGTGATTGCCGGCAACGACTGGATCGAGCGCCGCTGGTCAGAGTACCTGTGCAAGACGGTGGAACTGCGCCAGAAGCTGCCGGGGGGATATGTGGAGTGGGTCACGGCGGCGGCGCCGGACCTGAGCCTCGAAATGGACGGCACGCCGCTGCATCTGACGTCGGCGGGGCCGCCGGAATGGAGCGATTCCTGCGACGCCTTCGGCGCGGCCGTCACGGCCCGCTGGCCCGGAGCCGGGTGGGCGGTGGCGGCGCACACGATGGCGCTGCATGAGAATCCCGGCCTGGTGCGGACGGTGGAGGTGTCGAATCTGGGCGAACAGGCATTCACCCTGACGTCCGCGGCGGTGGAGGCGCTGGCGCTGCGCCGGGACGGCGCTGGCTTGCTCACACACGGTCTGGCGCGCCGGTCGGAGACGGTGGTGTGGGAGGCGGAGGAGCGCGCGGTGGCGGCGGAGTTGCAGGGGCACGGGCGTTTGGGGCTGCTGCTCGGGCTGGAACACGGCGGGCGGTACGAACTGTTTGACCCTGACCCGGCGCGGTGCGTTTTGGCGTTGCGCGCACCGATCACCGTTGCACCGGGAAAAACGGTGCGGTTAACGAGGTCTTTTGTGATTCCCTATTCTGGAGACCCGGGCATGGTGCTTTCGGGGAAGCTGGCGGACCTGTTGCGGCTGTTGCGCGACCGGGGACGGCGCGAAAAGGAACAGGCGGCGGAGAGTTTATGAGCACCACGGGACCGACAATGCATTTGTGGATTCACGCCGTGGCGCACGGCGGCGACGGATTGGGCCGTCTGGAGGACGGGCAGGTTTGTTTTGTGCCTTTCGCGCTGCCGGGCGACCGGGTCAAGGTGCGGGTGCACAAGCACTCGGCCAAGGCCACCTGGGCGCGCCTGCTGGAGGTGGTGACCCCCTCGCCGCACCGGACCGAGTTTATCGGCGACAATCCGGCCATGGCCGAGGCCTACATTTGGGGCTGCTTCGGCTACCCAGAGCAGGGCGAATGGAAGCATCGGGTTGTTTCGGAATGCCTGCGCCGCATCGGCAAGATGGAAACAGAGGTGGAATGGGT
Organism: Candidatus Hydrogenedentota bacterium; assembly: GCA_903922535.1. The sequence continues at coordinate 6,138 of CAIXUF010001330.1, read as the reverse complement.
CGAGGACCCGGGGCAGCGGCTTGGTTACCGGACCCGCGCGGAGTTTCACGGCGACGGCACACGCCTGGGTCTTTATGCGGCGGAGTCAAACCGAATCGTGCCGATGACGCGCTGCCCCCTGTGCAACGAAGCGGTGAACGAGGCTTTTCACACCCTGGCGGAGCTGCGTGTGCGCGGTTCCGTCACGATCACGGCGCACCCGGACACGGGCGAGGTCATGGTGTGGACGAATCCGGCCGAACTGCACCGGGTGCGCGATGTTTTTCCATGGGCCAACGCGCTGGGAGACGGCCGGGCGCGGGCGGTGTTCGAGGTGGATGGGGTGCCGATTGTGAACGGCGCCTTCTGCCAGTCGAGTCTGACGCTGAACCGCATCCTGCTGCGCATCGTCGCCGAAATGGCGGGCAATTCCGGCTCCGTGCTGGACTTGTATTGCGGCAACGGCAACCTTTCGCTGTGGCTGGCGCGGCGGGGCGCGCGGGTGGAGGGCTATGACCACGCGCAGGAGGCGGTGCATGCCGCCAACGCGCTGGGGCTGGGCGGTTACCACCGCGGCGGCGAGGCGGTGATGGCGGAGGTTGCGGCCCGGGGCGGATTCGAGACGGTGATACTTGATCCGCCGCGGTCGGGCGCACCCGCGCTGATGCCCGTGCTTGAGAAATCGGATGCGGAACGGATTGTGTACGTGTCCTGCGACCCGGCAACGCTGGCGCGGGACCTGAAAACACTGGCGGTGGGCGGATGGCGTCCCGTGCGTGTGGCGGCGCTGGATCTCTTCCCGCACACACCGCACGTGGAGACCGTTTGCCTGCTGAGGCGGGACGGCTCGGAGGAGACGGAATCGTGAAACATGTCTGCGTGTACGCCGCGTCAAGCGACGCGGTGGACGGGGAATACAAGGAGGCCGCGCGGCGCACCGGCGAGTTGATTGGCCGGCGTGGCGACACCCTCGTGTATGGTGCGGGCAGGATTGGGCTCATGGGCGAGTGCGCCCGCGCCGTGCATGAACACGGCGGGCGCGTGGTCGGCGTCATTCCCGGCCGACTGGTGGATCTGGAGCTCGAATACCGCGAGGCGGACGAGTTGATCGTCACCGAAACGATGCGTGACCGCAAGGCCATCATGGCCTCCCGCGCGGACGCGTTCATTGCGCTGCCCGGAAGCTTCGGCACGCTGGAGGAGATGATGGAGGCGCTCACGCTCAAGCAGCTCGGCTATCATGACAAGCCCTGCGCGTTCATTAACACACGCGGTTTCTACGACTGGCTTTTCGCGTTCTTCGGCACGCTGGTGAACGAGAATTTCCTGAAGGAGGCCAGTCTTGACATGTTCGCCGTGTGCGCCACGCCCGAGGCGGCTTTCGAGTATCTGGACGGCTACGCGCCCCATCCGCTGCCGCAAAAGTGGTTCTGAACATGCTCAAGCGGCCGGACACAGCCGCGGTTCGCCGCATTCTCGTTTTTGCGGCCGTGCTGGTGTTCTTCTTCACGTCGGGCGCGTGCGGCCTTGTTTATCAGGTGGCCTGGACGCGCGAACTGGCCCTGCTCCTTGGCGCGCGCGCCTATGCGGTCAGTCTGGTGCTGTCCATCTTCTTTCTCGGCCTGGGCGCGGGCAGCCTGTGGGGCGGGCGTCTGGCCGATCGCGTGCGGCGGCCCCTGCTCGTCTATGCGCTGTTTGAACTGCTCATTGGGTTGTGGGCGGCGGCATTTCTGGGGCTCATGGACCCCGCCGAAAGCATTGTGGTGGCTGCGCTGCGCGCCTTCGAATTCTCGTGGTTCTCCGGCGTACTGCTGCGGGGCGCTGCCGCTTTTGTGCTATTGATTGTGCCGGTGACGCTGATGGGCGCGACCCTGCCGCTGCTGGCCCGGTTCGTGACGGACGATCCGGCGCTGAACGGGCGGCGCGTGGGCGCGCTCTACACGCTGAACACACTGGGCGCGATGATCGGCTGTTTCCTGGCGGGGTTCGTGCTGTTGCAGCGCTTTGGCTACGCGCGGACAACGCTGATGGCTGCCGGACTGAATCTTGCCATCGGCGCGGCTGCGGCATTGTTGTCCCGTGTTCGACCTTCGGAAGGGGCGCAAGCAGCAGCGCTGGACGCACCCGTTATGCAGACAGAGCGTGATCTGTCGCGCTGGTTGATTGCCGCTTTTGCCGTGACAGGGTTTACGGCGCTTGCGCTTGAGGTGCTGTGGACCCGGCTGTTGGCCATGGTCTTTCTTGGCACCACCTATGCGTACACGACCATGTTGACGACGCTGCTGTGCGGGCTTGCCCTGGGCGGGCTTGCGGGATCGGCCGTGGTGACGCGCATCCGCAACGCCGCGGGCGCGGCCGGAATGCTGCTGGGGGCGCTGGCCGTTGCCTACCTGCTGACGGTGCCCTGGTTCGCCCATCTCCCGGCACGGTTCCTGGAGATGCAGCAAAGCGCCGGCCATGACTGGGACGCGGAGGTGCGGGTCAAATTCCTGCTGGCCTTCGCCACCATGTTCCCGGCCACCTTCCTCTCCGGCGCGCTGTTCCCCGTGCTGGTCCGCGCCGTGGCGCAGACCGCCGGGCGCGTGGGACGCGACGTGGGCGGACTCTATGCGGCCAACACGCTGGGGGGGGTGCTGGGGGCGGCGGCGGGCGGTTTCGTGCTGCTGCCCGCGCTCGGCGCGCAGCGAAGCATGGAAATGCTGGCGCTGCTGCCCGCGCTTGCGGGACTGCCGCTGCTGCTGCGGTGTCCTGTCACGCAAGCGCGATGGAAAGCCGCGGCCCTGCTGGTGTTGATTGGTGCGCTGGGCGTGGTGTGGCATACCCTGCCGCAGGACATCTCCCGCACGATCAACGCGTCCTACATGCCGGCGGAGCACGAGGTGATCTATTACCGAGAGGGGGTGGAGGGCACCGTTGCGGTGTCGCAGCCGAAGGGCGAAAAAGACGGCACGAACCGGGTGCTCTGGATCAACCGTGTGCAGGCGACCACGTCCATCGAGCGCGGCGTGAAAATGAACCGGCTGGAGGGCGCGCTGCCCCTGCTGTTTGATCGTAATCCGCGCGAGGTGCTGTTCATGTGTTTCGGTTCGGGCATCACCTGCGGCACGCTGGCACTGTCCGACTTCGACCGGATCGACGCGGTGGAGATTTCCCCCGACGTGCTTGCCGCAGCGCCCTACTTCGAACACGACAACCTTGGCGTGACGGAGCGCAAGAACGTCAACTTCATCATTGACGACGGGCGCAACCATCTGCTGCGCACGGGGCACCGCTATGATTTCATCACCTTTGAGCCCATGCCGATGGCCGTGGCGGGCGTGTCGGCCTTTTACACGCGCGAGTACTACGAACTCTGCCTGTCCCGGCTGAATCCCGGCGGCATGGTTTCACAATGGGTGCCCATGCACGGGTCAAGCCCCGAGATGGTGCGTTCGCTGGTGCGGACCTTCACCGGGGTGTTTCCTGAGTATTGTGCGTTCTTTGTGAACGCGGATCTGTTCTTGATTGGGTCGGACCGGCCATTGAAACTGGATTATGCCGCGGCGCGCCGACGGTTGGCCGTGCCCGGGCTGGCGCAGGCGCTGGGGGCCGTGGGGCTGCCGGATGCGACGGAACTGATGGGTTGTTTTGTCATGGACAAGCCGGCGCTGGCGGCGTTTGCGGAGGGGGGTGTGGAAATGACCGACGACCTGCCCTGGGCCGAGTATGCCGCGCCCAAGCTGGTCTACGCCCGCAAGGTGCCTGAAAGTCTGGACCTCCTCAAGCCGCGCCTCACCTCGCCCATGGTGATCATGGATCCCGCCTCGCTGGACGCGGACGCCCGGGCGGCCGTCGAACGGCGGCACCAGTCGAGAGCAAGTGACATCGTGGCGCTCTGCGGGTACTATGGAGGATTGGCAATGGGCACAGAGGCGCTGGACGGATTCATCCATTCGCTGCGCATTGACCCCGCAAACCCCAACGCCCGGTACTACCTGCTCCAGATCGCCACGGCGCAGGCGGAAATGTTCGTGAAGTGGCGGGAGCGGGACAAGGCCGAGGCGGTGGTAAGGCAGGTGTTGGGGGTGCTTCCGGATGCGGTGGAATTGCGGCGGATTGCGGAGTCGGGAATATCCGGAAAATAGCAGTCGTCACGCACATGTGCTATACTATTTACATTAGGCATGGAGTGTTTCGGGAAATCAAGGGGAACAGTAATATCGTTAGGGTGATGAATGCCAGAAAGAGATTCGCAAAAAGACTATATTGAGGCGACCCTGCTTGCCTGTCTTGGGGTGCCGCTCGTGGGACTGTTGGATTACTGGACGGGCTTCGGCCTGCAGGTATCCATTCTCTACCTGATTCCGGTGTTTGGCGCGGCGTGGTACTGCGGTTTCTGGCCGGGGGTCGCCGTTTCCGTGCTTACCGGCGTCATGTCGCTGATGGTGGACTCATGGCTGGGGCATGTGAACGCAACCTTTAATGTGGACGCCACTTTTTCGGTGTCGGTGTGGAACGCATGCATGCGCCTGTGGTTCTTCTTTCCCGTGGCCTATCTCGCGGCGCATCTGCGCGTGCATTTGGATCGGGAACGGCGGTATGCCCGGCTGGATCCCCTTACGGGAATTCACAATGGGCGCGCTTTCAGCGAGGAGGCAGAGCGGTTTCTTGCCCTCGCGAAACGCAAGGCGCGGCCCATAACGGTGGTCTTCATTGATCTGGACGATTTCAAGAAGGTCAATGACGCCCACGGCCACAGCGGGGGGGACAAGATTCTTTGTGCGGTGGCGCAGACGCTGCATAAGTGCACCCGTCCCTATGATCTGGTTGCGCGCCTGGGTGGCGACGAATTCTGCGTGCTGCTGCCCGATACCGGCACGGATGCGGCGAAGGGGTTCATGGCCCAAGCCTCGGAAAGGCTGGAGCGTGAGGCGGCCCAGGGCAACTGGCAGGTCACGTTCAGCGTCGGCGTGGCGACCTTTTGCGTCCCGCCGATGACGGTTGACGTGGCGTTGGGTGCCGCGGACGAACTCATGTACCAGGCGAAGCGGTCCGGCAAAAGTCGGGTTGTGTACAAGGAATGGCCCACTGCGGACGCGCTGGAGGCGGAGATGGAGGGGATCGAACGCGGGATCGCCTACGGCTTGTGACAGGGGGTATTGCGGGGGCAGAGCCGGGACACCCTTCAAGCCCCTTGAACCGCGGTTTGCGCAAAAGGTGATTGTCGACAGTTCGGTTCGACAAGGGGGCGGGATTTGTCAGTTCACTCAAGCCGTTTCAGCCAGACTTCACTTGCGGTGGAAGCTCAGGGTTTTGGACTCACCGCATGCCGCATGCTAGACTGGGCACGGTGTTCTTCAGGGGTGACCTATTGTGGATGCTGGCACATTAAAGACGCGGGTGGAAATAGCGTTCCTGTCCCTCATGGGTGTGGTGTTGGTGGGCTTCTTGGATGATTGGACGGGATACGAAATATCGGTCTCGGTTTTCTACCTTGTTCCCGTGTTGGCGGCTGCCTGGTACGCGGGATGGTGGCCGGGCGTTATCGTGTCCTTTGCTTCGGGGTTCACCTGGTTCTGGGTTGAGGTGCATTCGGGTCACGAGTATTCGAACGCGGCCATTCCGGTCTGGAACGCCTTTGTGCGCGTGGGCTTCTTTCTCACCAACAGTTATTACGCGGCGCAGCTCCGCATCCATCTGGAACAGGAACGGCGGCTGGCACGGCAGGACACGCTGACAGGCCTGCTGAACAGCCGCGCGTTTCTTTGGGAAGCGGAACGTTATCTTGCCCTCCTGCGCCGCAAGGCCCAGCCCGCGACCCTGGTTTACATGGACCTGGACAACTTCAAATGAAGTGAACGACATGCGGGGTCACAGAGAGGGTGACAGGGTGCTGTGTGCCGTTGCGGACGTGTTGGCGCGGGGAACGCGCCTTTATGACCTTGCGGCCCGCCTGGGCGGGGACGAATTCTGTGTGATGCTTCCCGGGACGGACCAAAGGGCGGCGGACGGGTACGTCGCCAAGACCCTTCAAATGCTGGAAACGGAAATGGCGCAGCACCGCTGGCCCGTGTCGTTCAGCGTCGGCGTGGCCACGTTCCAAACCCTTCCCGAAACAGTGGACGAGGCGCTGGGCGTCGCCGACGCGCTCATGTACAGGGTCAAGCGTTCCGGCAAGCG
>CAIXUF010001329.1 GCA_903922535.1 Candidatus Hydrogenedentota bacterium | reverse complement strand
CGGCGCGGGCAATGTGTACGTGGCGGACAGCACAAACAACTGCATCCGCATGATTTCCCCTTCCGGCGCGGTGACCACGCTGGCGGGGACGAACACCGCAAGCTTTGCGGACGGCCTCGGAGCGTCTGCCCGTTTCAGCGGTCCGTCCGGCGTGGCGGTGGACGGCTTGGGCTACGTCTATGTGGCGGATCAGAGCAATAACCGCATCCGCAAGATCAGCCCGCCGCCTGTCGTTGGTCTGGCGCAGGGCGGCCTCACGGGGACGGGCCCCTTCCAGGTGAACCTGGCGCTGACCGGCCTGCTGTCCGGGACGAACTACTACTACCGCGCCGTGCTCACCAACGGCACCGGCGCGGCCTACGGTCCGATCCTCAGCGTCTCCACCCTCGCCTACACGGCGCCGACGGACATCACCCTTTCCAACGCACAGGTGGCCGATAAACAACCTGCGGGCACCGTGGTGGGCACATTCAGCACCACGGACGCGGATGTTGGGGACGCCTTCGCCTACACGCTGGTCTCTGGAACGGGCAACGACGACAACGGCTCGTTCAGCGTCAGCAGCAACACGCTGCGGACGGCAGCTAGCTTGACGAACGCGGTGAAGAGCAGCTACAGCGTGAGAATCCGCTCCACGGACAAGGGCGGGCTGTGGTACGAGGAGGCTTTCACGGTAGCCGTGCTGCCGTCGGTCTACACGCTGGGCGCCGACGCGGTCACCTTCTCGGGGGCCACGCTGCACGCCACCGTGAACCCCTGCGGCGCCAGTTCCGCCGCGCTCTTCCAGTACGCGCTCGCGTCGAATCTGACGTCCTGCGTGACGGCCCTGGCGCAGGGCGGTCTCACGGGGACGGCCGATGTCCCGGTGAGCCTGGCGCTCACAGGCCTGCTGTCCGGAACCAACTACTACTACCGTGTCGCGCTGACCAACGGCGCCGGCGCGGCCTACGGCCAAATCCTCGCTTTCACCACTGCTGTCGCCTCCAACTGCACCGTGACGCTCACCGCCCCCCTTGCGGCCGGCTACCCCAGCGACATTCAGGTCCTGTCCGGGGCTCCGTACGGGGCGCTGCCGACGCCCGCTGTGTTCGGCTATGCCTTCGGCGGCTGGTGGAGCGGCGTCGGCGGAACCGGTGTCCAGATCACCAACGCGACACCGGTCATGCTGTATACCAACCACGCGCTCTACGCAAAGTTCACGGCGAAGACCTCCCACGTGACCTTTGTTCCCGGCTGGTCCGGGGCCACGCAGCAGGTGGCGACCGTGACCTTCGGCGCGGCCTGGCCCGTGCTCGCGGCCCAAACGCCCGCAGGGTTCACCTTGGGCGGGTGGTGTACCCCGGGCGGCCAATCGGTCGATCTGGGCGCACCGGTCGCCTTCGAGTCGGATCAGACCCTGCTGGCCCAGTGGGTTGCGGATAGCGGCGGCAACCTCTCCGGCAACGACGCCTTCGCCCTCGCGAGCGTCATCGCGGTGGTATCCGGTTCGGTGAATACCGACACGTCCGCCGCCACCGCCGAACCGGGCGAGCCGGCCCATTACGCGGACGGCCCGCATCATTCGCTGTGGTGGTCTTTCACTCCCGCGCTGAACGGGACGTTTGTCGTTGACACGCAGGGCTCGGTGTTCGATACGGTCCTGGCCCTCTATTCTGGGGCTATCCTT
>CAIXUF010001328.1 GCA_903922535.1 Candidatus Hydrogenedentota bacterium | reverse complement strand
TCGCGCCTTCGGTGCTCCGAACAGTAAACCTTTCGGGGCGTTGACGTCAATGATCAGAGCGCCAAAGGCGCGGTACTCATTAGCCTGGGCCGTGAGGCCCAGGTAGGCAACGTAACCACAGATCGAGCCCTGAAGGGGCGGCACAACCCGATCTCGCCATAAGTTAGCGCCATTCGAGTCAGTCCCCGTTTTTCGCTAAATGTAATACATGTCCGACGGCGCCACAATGTCCGTCATGCGCCGCAGCGTCGTGGCGCGCATCGCGTCGCCAATGCCCGCCGCAACGGCCTTCCAGAGCCCCCGGAGTTCAAGACCAAACCCGTCATCCACCGGGGCGGGCTCGAGTATGGGGCCGTCAATGGCCTCGACAATATGCAACAGATTGATGTCTTCCGGGTCTTGGGCCAGATTGTAACCGCCCTGCGCGCCGCGCACGCTGTGCACCAGCCCCGAACGTTTCAACTGGAGCAAGATGTGCACAAGGTACTTTTCGGGTATGTGGCGGCGGTTGGCGATCACCTGCGCCGTCAGGATGCCGCCCTTGCGGTGACACAACGACAGTTCCACCATTGCCCGACAGGCGTATTCGCAACGTGCGGAGATGTTCATGCACAGGCCTTTCCGAAAACACCTTCATCCCGACCTTCTATGTAATTATTACCTTTTTGCTCCAGTATTTCAAACCGGCCAGACACAGACCTTTATTCCTGCCAAGCCTTGGCGCGGCCAAGCGCCTTGTTCCAGCCCGTCCGAAGATGGTGGCGCGTTTCGGCGCTGATAGCCGGGACAAAGCGTCGTTCCTCCTGCCAGTGCTCCGCCGTTTCGTTTATGTCGGTCCAGAACCCCGTGGCCAGCCCCGCCAGATAGGCCGCGCCAAGCGCGGTGGTTTCGAGCACCCGGGGCCGCGCAATGGGCACGCCCAGCAGGTCGGCCTGGAACTGCATGAGCAGGTCGTTGGCGGCTGCGCCGCCGTCCACGCGCAGTTCGGTGACATCGAAGCCCGCGTCGGCGGCCATGGCCTCAAGCACGTCCGCCACCTGATAGGCGATGCCCTCCAGCGCGGCGCGGGCGATGTGACCGGAGGTGGTGCCCCGGGTCAGCCCGGCGATGATGCCGCGCGCGTAGGCGTCCCAGTGCGGCGCGCCGAGCCCGGCAAAGGCGGGCACCAGATAGACGCCGCCGCTGTCGGGCACACTGCGCGCCAACGCCTCGATCTCCCCCGCGCTCTTGATGATGCCCAGCCCGTCGCGCAGCCATTGCACCACCGCGCCCGCGATGAAAACGCTGCCCTCCAGCGCATACTCCATGCGGCCGTCCCGTTTCCACGCCACCGTGGTCAGCAGCCGATTCTTCGAAGGCACGGCCTGTTCGCCCGTGTGCAGCAGCATGAAGCAACCCGTGCCGTAGGTGTTTTTGACCATGCCGGGCCGGATGCACATCTGGCCGAAGAGCGCGGCCTGCTGATCGCCCGCCATGCCTGCCAGCGGCGCGCCCGCCGCCGGAAAGTCCGCCACTGCGGGACCATTCACCCCGCTCGACTCGCGCACCTCGGGCAGCAGCGCCCGCGGCACGTCCAGCGCGGCCAGCAGTTCGTCGTCCCAGTCGCCGGTATGAATATTGAACAGCAGCGTGCGCGAAGCGTTTGACGCGTCGGTGACGTGCGCCGCGCCGCCGGTGATGTTCCACGCAAGCCAGGTATCCACAGTGCCAAAGGCCAGTTCGCCGCGCCGCGCGCGTTCCCGTGCGCCGGGCACATTGTCCAGAATCCAGCGCAGTTTGGTGCCCGAGAAATAGGGGTCCAGCAACAGGCCGGTCTTGGTGCGAAAAAGATCCTCCAGACCGGCGGCGCGCAGATCATCGCACAGCGCCGCCGTGCGCCGGTCCTGCCAGACAATCGCGTTGTAGACGGGCTGACCGGTGGCCCGGTCCCAGACCAGCGTTGTTTCCCGCTGGTTGGTGATGCCGATGGCGGCAATGTCGCCCGCCGCCGCGCTAGCGGCTTGCATGGCCTCCGCCGCCACGGCCGACTGCGTGTCCCACAAATCCTCCGGACGATGCTCCACCCATCCCGGCTGCGGAAAGATCTGCTCAAACTCCCGCTGTGCCGTGGCCACGGCATGACCGCCCCGGTTAAACAGAATCGCCCGCGAACTCGTCGTTCCCTGGTCCAACGCAAGCACATATTTCGACATCACCGGCCCTCCGTTGCGGCGGCCGCACAGCGCGGCCGCGGTTGCGGTTCCATTTTACGGAAAGAGTAGGGGCAAGGAAAACACGTTGCGAACAAAGCCGTTGGCCGCAGGTCCAGCCCCCTTGACGCCTCCTCTTTCGCAGTATATACTTGAGTATATACAGAAAGGAGTGTGAATTATGTACACCGCAAAGATTTTTACCAACGGAGGCAGTCAGGCCGTGCGCCTGCCCAAGGAATACCAGTTTGCCACGACCGAGGTGTGTGTTAACCGCATCGGCGACATGGTGGTCTTGTTCCCCAAGGATAAGGGATGGGATATTCTTGAGCGAAGTTTGGAGCAATTCCCCGACGATTTCATGGCTGAACGCGACCAGGGCGGTCCGGTCGAGGAACGTGAGTCACTGTGATTCGGTACATGCTCGACACCAGCATTTGCATAGAACTGATTCGCAAGCGGGACAACAACATCCGTCAGCGGCTTAGGTCGTGTCAGATGAACGAGGTGGGCATTTCCGTAATTGTCCTCGCCGAACTGTTCCACGGTGTAGGGAAGAGCAGCAAGCCTGAACAGGCTCGTTTTGCGTTGCGCGATTTGTGTGCCCCGCTCGAAATACATTCCTTTGACAATGCCGCTGCGGTTGCCTATGGAAGAATCCGCGCAGACTTGGAGCGCGCCGGTCAAACCATCGGCCCCATGGACACGCTCATCGCCGCCCACGCCTTAGCCGAAAATGCGGTGCTGGTCACGAACAACGAGAGAGAGTTTCGACGGGTGGAGGGATTGGTGGTAGAGAATTGGATTGTGACAGCGGATTAGATTCAGTTGTACACAAATTGTGTACAACTGGTCCCAGCGGAAACTCGATTGCAGCCGGTCGTATGGCATCGATAGTCACAAAGCCATAAGTGAAGCACCCCCTGCGCCAATGGCGCAGGGGGTGCTGTCGTCATCGCGTGATGTGTGTGCGGCTCAGGCCTTGAAGAATCCCGCCTTGTTGCGGACGCGCAGGCGCAGGGCGTTGAGCCGGATGAAGCCGGTGGCTTCGGACTGGTCGTAGGCACCCTCGTCCTCTTCGAAGGTGCTGATCTTGGTGTCGTAGAGGGTCTTTTCGGCCTTGCGGCCTACCACCGTACAGGTGCCCTTGTAGAGCTTGAGACGCGCGGTGCCGGTCACGGTCTCCTGGCTCTTGTCGACGAAGGCCGTGAGCGCCTCCATCTCGGGCGAGTACCAGAAACCGTTGTAGATGAGCTGGGCGATTTTCGGCGAGAGCAGGTCGCGCTGGAGCATGACCTCGCGGTCCATCGTGAGCGACTCGACGGCGCGGTGCGCGGCGTAGAGGATGGTGCCGCCGGGCGTCTCGTACACGCCGCGCGATTTCATGCCGACGAAGCGGTTCTCTACCATGTCCACGCGGCCGACGCCGTTGGCGCCGCCGAGCGCGTTGAGTTTGGTCAGCAGCGCGACGGGGCCGAGTTTCTCGCCGTTGACCGCGACGGGCGTGCCCTTTTCAAAATCGATCTCAACGTAGGTGGCCGCGTCGGGTGCCTTTTCGGGCGAGGTGCTCAGCACGAACATGTCCTCGGGCGGCTCGTTCCACGGGTCTTCCAGAATGCCGCCCTCGAAGGAGATGTGCAGCAGGTTTCGGTCGGACGAGTAGGGCTTGGCCTTTGTCACCGGCACGGGGATGCCGTGCTCCTCGGCATAGGCCACCATCTTCTCGCGCGAGTTGAGCGTCCAGAGCGGATCGCGCCAGGGCGCGATGATGCGCACGCCGGGCTCCATCGCCATGGCGGTCAGTTCGAAGCGGACCTGGTCGTTGCCCTTGCCGGTCGCGCCGTGGGACACGGCATCGGCACCGGTGGCGCGCAGCGCCTCGACCATGCCCTTGGCGATGATCGGCC
>CAIXUF010001327.1 GCA_903922535.1 Candidatus Hydrogenedentota bacterium | reverse complement strand
CTCCGGGACAGAAAGGCAAACTGAACGTTCCGAAGAACTGGGAATTCGATTTCGACTTCCGCCGTTTTATCATGAGCCAGACTTCATATGAGATAGGCAGTAACGCGGCACCGTTCCAGCGGCCGTTGAGCCGGCTCGAATTTCCCGCACCGTCGCTTCCGGTGCCGCCGAAGAGCCACGGCTTGCCGGAAGCGTCCGTCCACGAGATTGCACCATAGCGCGCGCCGGGCGTGCTGGCCGGCTCGGGCGTCCCAAGCGTCCCGTAAATTCCGCACTGGCCGATCATCATCGCCCCCTTCACCCAGGTCCAATCGAATCCCACCACAGGTGAGGGCATATCCACGACGACCACCATACGTGTGGCTTCAACAGCGCTGTTGCCGTTGCCGTCGCCCACGTTGTACGTGACCGTGTAGGTGCCAGGCACGGCGGTGTTCACCGGATTCTCCGTGACAATGCTTGCGGTTAGGTTGCCCGTGCAGGCATCCGCCGCCGTCGCCCCCGCATCGGTGTATGCCGAACCCGACACCACCGTCACCGGAGCCCTGCCCAGCGGGGTGATGACCGGCGGCGCGCTGTCCGCGACGGTCACCGTCCGCGTGACCTCGGCGGCATGGTTGCCGTGGCCGTCGTTGGCGTTGTATGTGACGGTGTACGCGGCGCCGGGCACAGCAGTGTTTACCGTGTCGCCGCCCACCGTGACGACCAAACCGGTCGCACAGTCGTCTGTCGCCGTCGCGCCCGCATCCGTGTAAGTCGCGCCGCACTGCACCGTTACCGCGGACGAACCGTTGAGTGTGATGACCGGTGGGGTCGTGTCTGCTCCGATGGTTACCGTCCGCGTCACCTCGACGGCGCTGTTGTTCGACGGGTCTTTCGCGTTGTACCGCACGGTGTAGGTGCCGGGCGTGTGTATGTTCACCGGGTTGGTGACGACGATACTGCCGGTCAGGTTGCCCGCGCAGGCATCGTTGGCTGTCGCGCCAGCATCTGTATAGGTTGCGCCGCACTCCACCGTTACCGCGGACGAACCGTTGAGCATAATGACCGGCGCGGCGGTGTCCGTGACGATTACGGTTCGCGTGACTTCCATCGCGCTGTTTCCGTTGCCGTCACTGACGTTGTAGCGCACGGTATAGGTGCCGGGAGCGTTTGCGTTGACCGGACCGGCAATGACGATGCCGCCGGTCAGGTCGCCCGCGCAGGCATCGCCGGCGCTGGCGCCGGCATCAGCGTAGGATGCACGGCATTCCACCGTGGCCGGGTTGGCGCCCAGCAGGGAGATGACCGGCGGAGTGCTGTCCACCACATTAACGGTGCGCGTGACCTCGGGAGCGTTGTTGCCGCTGGCGTCGCTGACGTTGTAGCGCACAAGGTAGGTGCCCGGCGCGTTCACGTTCGGCAGGTTGCTGACGACGATGTTGCCGGTCAGGTCGGCCCCGCCGTCGTCCATGGCCGTGGCGCCGGCGTCGGCGTAGGACGTGTGGCATTCCACCGTGACCGGACTGGCGCCGACCAGCGTGATGGCGGGCTGAATGGTGTCCACCACGTTGACCGTGCGCGTGACTTCCACTGCGTTGTTGCCGTTGCCGTCGCTGACATTGTAGCGGACGGTGTAGGCACCCGGCGTGTTTACATCGACCGGATTGGTGACGGCGATGCTGCCGGTCAGGTTGCCCGAGCAGGTGTCGCTGGCCGTCGCGCCTGGATCGGCGTAGAGTGCGCGGTATTCCACAGTAATAGGGTTGGCGCCCAGCAACGTGATGACCGGCGGGGTGGTCTCCGTGACTTCAAAGGCACGCCATAGATCGCCGAGGGTCGTTTGATACCCGTCGCAATCGTAGCCGGAGCCGCCAAAAAGCCACAGTGTGCCCGAAAGGTCCAGCCACGATACTGCTTGATGTCTTGCCCCGGGCGTGTTTGACGGGTAGGGTGCCCCTATTGCGCCGCAGACGCCGAACTGGTTCGTGATAGAGGCTCCGTTAATCCAAGTCCAGTTGCCGGAGGACGGATCATAACTCCATAGGTCGTTCAGATAGCCCGAGGACCCCGAACTGTCGTAACCATTGCCGCCGAAGAGCCAGAGTTTACCTGAAGTGTCAGTCCACGGGACCGCATTCAAGCGCGCGCCGGGTGTGTTGGCCGGGCGGGGCGTCCCGAGTGTGCCATATGTTCCGGCCTGGTTGATCGTGGGGGAGCCCTTCATCCAAGTCCAGTTGCCCGAGGCCGGGTCATACTTCCACAGGTCATTGAGGTTGCCCAGATTTCCCGCGCTGTCATAACCGTAGCCGCCGAAGGTCCATAATGCGCCGGAAGCGTCTGTCCACGAAACCCCGCCGTACCGCGCGCCGGGCATGTTGGCCGCCGCGGGTGTCCCGAGCGTGCCATAGGTTCCGGACTGGCTGACCGTTGAGGCACCCTTCCTCCACGTCCAATTGCCCGTGGCCGAATTGTACTGCCACAGGTCGTTGAGATAGCCGGAACTCCCGGAACCGGGGTAGCCGTTCCCGCCGAAGAGCCACAGATTGCCCGATGCGTCGGTCCACGAGACTGCGGTACGGCGCGCGCCGGGGGTGTTGGCCGCCGCCGGCGTCCCCAGCGTGCCGTAGGTCCCCACTTTATTGACCGTCGCGGTGCCCTTCATCCAAGTCCAGTTGCCCGTGGCGGGGTCATATTTCCAGAGGTCATTGAGGGAACCGGTACTCCCCGAACCGCTGTGGCCGTTCCCGCCGAAGAGCCACAGCATGCCCGAACGGTCAGTCCACGAGACCGCGCCGTAGCGCGCGCCGGGAGTGTTGGCCACCGCTGGCGTCCCCAGCGTACCGTAGGTTCCGGACTGGCTGGGTACCGTCGAGGCACCCTTCATCCAAGTCCAGTTGCCGGTGGTGGGGTCGTATTTCCACAGGTCGTTGAGGTCACCACCCGCGTTGGCGGCGAATCCGATCCCGCCAAAGAGCCATAGACTGCCCAAAGCACTGGTCCACGAGACTGCGCCCGTGCGCGCGCCGGGGGTGTTGGCCGCCGCCGGTGTCCCGAGCATGCCGTACGTCCCCACCTGGGCCGCCTTCGCGGAACCACCCGACCAGGTCCAGTTGCCCGTGCCCAAGTCGTACTGCCATAGATCCCCGAGATAACCCACAGCTCCCGCGCAGTCAAAGCCGCTGCCGCCGAAGAGCCAGAGTCTGCCCGAAGAGTCCGTCCACGACACCCCACTATAACGCCCGCCAGGGGTGTTGGCGGCGGCCGGCGTTCCCAGGGTGCCGTAGGTTCCGGACCGGCTGACCGTCGCGGTTCCTTTCATCCAAGTCCAGTTGCCAGTGGCAGGGTCGTATTTCCACAGGTCGTTGAGGCGACCACCGCCGTCAGTGGCGTATCCGTCCCCGCCAAAGAGCCACAGCTTCCCCGAGGGGTCTGTCCAAGCAACCGCATTATCGAGCGCACCGGGGGTGTTGGCCGAGTTCGGCGTTCCGCGCGTGCCGTAGATCCCGGCTTGGTTGTACGTCGAGGCGCCCTTCATCCAGGTCCAGTTGCCGGTGGCCGGGTCGAATTTCCAAAGGTCGTTGAGATCATTTGGACCGGCCGAACTGCCCAACCCTAAGCCGCCAAAGAGCCAGAGTTTGCCCGAGCTGTCGGTCCAAGCAACCGCGTCATCGCGCCCGCCGGGGGTGTTGGTCGCCGTCGGCGTTCCGCGCGTACCGTAGGTGCCGTTTTGTCCTCTCGCCGAGGACCCCTTCATCCAGGTCCAGTTGCCGGTGGCCGGGTCATACTTCCACAAGTCGTTGATGTAATCCTCGGCGCCAGAGGCTGCGAAGCCCCAGCCGCCGAAGAGCCACAGCATGCCCGAAGAGTCAACCCACGACACCCCACCATAACGCGCGCCGGGCATGTTGGCCGCCGCCGGGGTTCCAAGCGTGCCGTAAGTCCCAGTCTGCGCGTTTGACGACGAGCCTTTCATCCAAGTCCAGTTACCGGTGGCCCGGTCATACTTCCACAGGTCGTTGAGTACATGGACGGTGCCAGAGGCTGCGTAGCCGGAGCCGCCGAAGAGCCACAGATTGCCCGAAAGGTCCGTCCAAGAGAAGGCCAGACTGCGCGCGCCGGGAGCGTTGGCCGGATCGGGCGTCCCAAGTGTGCCGTAGGTTCCGGACTGGTTTGGCGTCGAGCCGCCCTTCATCCAATTCCAGTTGCCAGTGGCCGGGTCATATTTCCATAAATCGTTCAAGTAACCCGATACATTGGAGCCGCCAAAGAGCCACAGTTTGCCGGAGGGGTCCGTCCACGAGACTGCGGAGTTGCGCACGCCGGGTCGGTTGGCTGGGTCTTCCACACACTGCGTGCCGTAGACCGGCCCCAGGCCGAAATCAAGGGTTCCCTTCATTCCGGCCCAATTCACGGTCAGACAGGCATCCTGCGCCGCCGCGTTCCAGACCGGTCCCCCGCCCGTCAGGACGAGTCCCCCGACCAACAAGAGCACCCACACCCCCACCACGGTCCCGCTTTGTTGACGCATGACCAGGCCCTCCATAGATTCCAAAATCACCGCTCACCCGCGCCGGGGACAGCCCCCCGCCGAACCGGCACCGGGGCAACCCCTCGCATGCCAGCCAAGAACAGTTTATACCTGGAGATCCAGGACGTCAAGATCTTTCTATCGCCGCCCTGTGATAGGCCCAACGCCGGTTAGACACGCGGAGGATGACCTGTTGGACCAAAGGGCTTCGCGGTAGCTGCCGGGGGCGAATTTGGGAGTTGGGAACGGCGGCATGGGACATGGTTGAAGTGGGTGCGGTTGCGCCGGAACCAAAAGAAGGGTCTGGGGTCTGGTGCAGGCGGCAACTTGCGGCTGCTGGCCACCCCTCACCAAGCATACTTGCCGGGATTTGCACCAGGATAGACGGCGCCACACTGCGGCCTATGGGACAGCAGGACGCCGCTTGACGCAAGGAAGACCGGGACCCGCCGAAATTCCTGGACAGAAACTTGGAGTTGACGCCAGTACGGGCATTGACCTATAACAACTTACGACACAAGACAAGGCCGTTTGGCAAATCTATGGGATGACTGTTTTCAGGATACTTTGTTTGCCGCCGTTGTGGTATTCTTGAGCAGGTAGGTTTCCAAAAACCAAACAGCGGCCCGCCACAGATTCAGACAGGGCGGAGCCGTAACACCAAAAGAGGAGATGTCGGGATGAAACGCAGAATCTTTATCATGGCGGGATTGGCGACGTGCATGCTGTTCCTGGCGGGGTGCCCCGCGAACAACGACATTCCGGGCGACGGCACCGGGCTCGAGGGCGAGTGGACCGGTTCCCTCGACGCGCTGATTGCGGCCGCCAACCTCAACTTGCCCATCGCGATTTCGCCCGATGCCCAAGTCATCTTTGGTGATGACGGCAAAATCACCATCTCGGTCCACCCGGACATCCCGATAGTCGGCGGGCTGGCCACTGTGACCGTCACGGGCACCTTTGTCAAGGACCTTACCACGGCCATCCCCAAGGTGAATCTCACGCTGAACAACGCGAGCGCCAACGTCATCGGAATCGATTTCAATATTCAGAGTTTCTCGGTGTCCACGCAGTGCATCTACACCATCCAGAACCAGAACAAGCTCTACATGTATCCGGGTTTTAATCTGCTTCCCGCAGCCCTCCGCGCCCAGTTCGAGGCCGCGCCCGGCACCATCCCATGGCAGGGCACGCATGTGACCGTGAACGGCGTCGACACCGCCGTTCCATCCCTGCAATTGGACCGGGTCACCTCCTGAGACGGCATCGTCCCGGGACTGAAGACATGCGGTAAGAACAGGGTTTGATTTTTCCGCCAACGCAGGCGACTGCAAGAACGGCGGGAGATGTTTGGTTCTGTGTTTTGCCCAGGTTCACGCTTTCCCTGCGGCGGGCCTGCCCGCTGCAGGGAAGTGATCTGGAGCGTTCATGCGTGTGCGTTTGGCGGGACTTTAGGGCGGGGCGCCGGGACTGTTTCTCCAAAGACGGGCGCTCCCGTGTTCCGCGGGGTTGGATTTTCCCGGGCGTGTGCGTAAAATAGCGCACAATTTCCGATTCTGGTCCATTCATTGAGCGCGAGCGAGGGAACGGGTGGTTTGAACCAACGCCAAATCCGCCAGCATCCTCCCGGAACAACTGAGGGATTTCAAGCATGAACAAAATCAACCCCATCCTTGTGGTCGGCGCCTCAACGCTGACCGGTCTTGACTGGGCGGCCATTGCCGCCTACTTCTGTGTTCTCCTGGGCGTTGTCTGGTGGGTGGTGGCGCGGCGCAAAGACACCGCCGCGGACTACTTCCTCGCCGGGCGAAACCTGAGCTGGTGGGTCATCGGCGCATCCATATTCGCGTCGAACATCGGTTCGGAGCACATCGTCGGGCTGGCCGGTTCGGGCGCGAAAGACGGTGTGGCGCTGGCGCACTATGAACTCCACGCCTGGTGCCTGCTGGTGCTCGCGTGGGTGTTTGTTCCGTTCTATGCCCGTTCGCTTGTCTTCACCATGCCGGAGTTCCTGGAAAGGCGATTCAGCACGCAGTCGCGCTACCTCCTTTCCATCTCCTCGCTGCTGACCTTCATTGTCTCGAAAATCGCCGTGGGCATTTTCGCCGGCGGCGTGGTGTTTGGCGCGCTGCTCCCTGAGTTGCAGTTGAACATTGGCCCGGTTCATCTCGACAGTTTTTGGGTCGGATCGATTGCGGTCATCGTGCTGACCGGCCTGTACACAACGCTCGGCGGCATGCGCGCCGTGGCCTACAGCGACACGGTCCAGGTGGTGGTCCTCATCTGCGGATCGCTGCTGCTGACGGTGTACGGCCTCATCAAGCTTGGCGGGTGGGGCGAACTCAGGTCTGTCTGCGGCTCCGAGATGTTCAATCTGTGGAAGCCGCTTGTGCCCGCCGGCACGATTGCCACATGGGCGCCGGTCAAGGAGTTGGACGGGGCCGGCAACATTGTGCGGCAGGCGTGGTATTTCAACGGCAACTTCCCGTGGCTGGGAATGGCGATCTGCGCGCCGGTCATCGGCCTGTGGTATTGGTGCACCGACCAGTACATCGTCCAGCGCGCGCTCGGCGCCCCGAGTGAAAGGGTCGCCCGGCAGGGGTCCATCTTTGCCGCATTTCTGAAACTCTTTCCGGTCTATCTCTTCATTATCCCGGGCTTGATCGCCTTCGCCCTCGCCAAAAGCGGCAAGGTTCCCGCGCTTACGGAGGCCTTCAACCAGCCGAACGGCGCGCAGGGCGCGTTTCCGCTGCTGGTGCAGCACCTGCTGCCGCCCGGCCTGCGCGGGATTGTCGTGGCCGGCCTGCTCTCGGCGCTTATGGGGTCGCTCGCCGGCGTTTTCAACGCCTGTTCGACGCTCTTCACGGTGGACATTTACGAGAAGATGCGCCCGAAGGCGTCGCAGCACGAAATCGTCCGCATGGGCCGCATTGCCACGGGCGTGATGGTGGCGATCGCGATGGCGTGGATTCCCGTCGTGAAGGG
>CAIXUF010001326.1 GCA_903922535.1 Candidatus Hydrogenedentota bacterium | reverse complement strand
GGCACGTTCTGCCTGTCTGCCGTGCCTGTCCTGATTCCAGAAGACGCGCAGGGCTGTGTGGGACGTGTGTATGTCAAACAGTCCGATGTGCCCCTGCCCGAAATCCTCGTGCGGCAGTACGGGACGCACGGCATGCTCAAGCAGGATCGGGCGCAGGGAGGCGCGGCCTATGCTGGCGGAACGCTCGTTCCCACCGGACGGCTTTCGTTGGCTTCAGGCGCGGACCGCCTCCTGCTCATTCTCCCGTTTCCCCGACAAGCAGCGGGCACATGGCGAATTCGCGCCGTTGAACTCATTCCCATGGTGGAGCGGAAACCGGCCATTCAAATCCACACGGACCAGGTCGGATACGATGCCAGCGGGCCGCTGCACTTCGTGGTTTCCTCCACATTCTTTCCCGCCGAAGGCACCGGTATGTTTGCATTAAAGGATGGTCAGAGCATCGTCCTCCAGGGGCCGCTCATTCCGGCCGGACGCGCCGAAGGCGAACATGGATGCGACTGGGGAGACTACTACTTTGAAGGCACAGTGAACGACGTGGTCCCTGGCAGTTATGCAATCGAGGCCCGTCTCGGCGCTGCGAACGCGACAGTCCCTTCCGTGCGCGTCGATTCCCGGCTTCATTTACGCGAAACGGGCGAACTTGCCTATCGCTTCTATTCGATTCAGCGTTGCGGCTGCGAAGTCCCAGGGTGGCACGGCCTCTGCCACATGGACGACGCCAGGCTGCCGGACGGCAGCCACGCCGACGTGACGGGCGGCTATCACAATGCCGGCGACATGCACAAGCACATGGGAGACAACACGCCCGTCTCCGTCTATGCGATGGTGTGCGCATATGAAAGCGATCCCGCATTCTTCGACGCGCTGGACCGCGACGGCAACCACCGCGCGGACCTTCTCGATGAGGCCGTATGGGGCGCGGACTGGATGCGGAAGATGATGGACCCGAAGACGGGCCGCATCTGGACGAACGTCACCAACGACATCGACTACTGGGGCATTCCCGAGCACGACACCGACGGCATCTCCGGCACCCGCGACGACCGGGTCATCAACACCAATGATCCCGCCGACCTTGGCGGGTATACCATCGCGGCGTGGGCGGTGCTGGGGCGGCGCATCAACGATCCCATTTATCTCGATGCCGCGCGAAACTTGTGGGCGGTGTACGAAGACCGCATCCTGGCGTCCTATGAACCCCGCCAGGTGTTCGCCGCCATCGAGCTATACCGGAGCACGGGAGAGGCCCGGTATCTCTCGATGGGCGAACGCGTCGCCGAACGTCTGCTTGATCTTCAAAATGCCGCCGGCTGGTTTGCGCGCGCGCCGGGAGGCCCGCAGGAAATGAAGATCGTGGACGAGGGCGTGATTCCCGCCGCCCTCGCGCGTTTCACGCTGGAGAAGCCGGACTCGGCGCTGACCGGCCGCATTCGCGAAAGTCTCCGCGCCTATTTCACGTGGTCGCTTCGGCTCGCGGACAATCCCTTTGGACTGGTGCGCAACGACACGGGCGGCGGTCCGTTCTATTTCAAGGCCCGCGACGACTGGTTCGGCGGGAGCAACAGCGAATACCTGTCAACGGCATGGGCGGCCAAGCTGGCCTCGGCGGTGTTCAAGGACGACGCGGCCTTCTCCGCCCGCCTGCAATCCCACGCCGCAAACCAGGCGCATTGGGTCCTCGGCATGAACCCGATGGACCTCTGCATGTTTGAGGGGAAGGGCACCTCGAACCGCATCTACTTCCATCACATCTACTCCGAAATCTCCGGCCACGAGCGCGGGGCCGTGCCCGGCGCCATACCCAACGGCATCATCCGTCCGCCCGACAACTCGGACCGGCCCTGGTTTGATCTGCGGATGGGGCCGGGCAGTCCGGCGGGCGCCGAATCGGCGGAGCCATGGCTGCCCCATAACGCCTATTACCTGCTAATGCTCTCGGCCACCTGTAGATGAACGCGACGGACCTGCGCAAACTGAACCACGTGTTTGGTCTGTATCGGGGTTGCTTGGATTACCGGCACACATTTGGTAGTCTACTGGCAAGCAAGGGCGAAAGCCTGTACAAGATTTCGGCTCTGATGGGAAACTCCCCAGAGATTTGCCGACGGCATTATGCAGCACTGATGCCGGAATGCCTCGTTGATAGTGTAGAGTTCGGATGAAGATACGCTATGAGCATCATTGAAGACGTGAAAAACATGGCGAAGCTCGTTCAACAAGCTGGAAATCTGGAGCTGTACCAGAAGATGTTGGACCTGCAAAGTCAAGCCATGGACCTTGTGGAAGCTGACCGACTGCGGCGCGAAGAGATGACAGAACTGAAAAGACAACTGCGGGTCAAAAGCGAACTAGAATTCAAGAAGGATTCCTACTGGAAAGAATCGGGCGAGGGACCGTTCTGTGTTCCGTGTTGGCAGAAGGAGAAGCAGGACAGGATTATGATGGAGCTGGCGGAGGGGTTCTTCAAATGTGCAGTCTGTGGGTTCATTCATAAGACTGAGAAACGGAAAAAACAAGAGGCCGAAGACAAGGCTAAGCAAGCTGAGCAAACTCGACGTGCGTGGCAGTCCCAAAATACGGGATTTCGGCGGCGGTACTAGCTAGAAGAGCCAGCGCCCTGCAGTATCAGCCATACTTGCGGCTTCTCTGTGGAGACAGTTGAATTCATGATGGGACTTGGAAGCCTGTCTCATAACCCAAAGGTCGTAGGTTCAAATTTTACCCCCGCCAGACGATATCATCGGTATCGTCCCCAGTGTGTATCTCCGCCCCTTCACCCATCGCAGGCGCCGAAGCCACATTGACATCGCCAGCGTTGTGCAATCACCCATGGGAGAGAGCCCGTGAATCTTCACGAACCGGTCAAAACCAGCAAAGATGAGGCGGGAAAAGGGACGCGTTGGAATCGGCGACAATTCCTTCAGGCCTCCGGTGCCGCGACGCTGGGCGCACTATTGGCGGGTTGTCCCGGCCACGTATTGGCGGCCGACACCCACGCCACCGCGGCCAAGCATGATTTCATATTCCGCGAGCCTCCCACGGAACCACTTCTGGGACTGTTGATGGGCAACGGCGACCTGGGTGTTTCGGTCTGGGCCGAGGGAGACACGGTGGTCTTCAGCCTGGGCAAGAATGATGTGTGGGACCGGCGGTTGAACACGAGCCACGACCAGCCCGTCGTGAACCTCGACCAGGTGATCGACCGGGTGACGAAGGGCGAATGGGATTTCGAGAACTTCTATCAATCGCAGCCCAGCGCGCACAATTTCTCGCCCACCCCCAAGCCGATCGGCCAATTGCGCCTTTCCGGCCTGGGCGCGGTCACCAATCTGCATTTGCGCCTGGGCGACGCCACGCTCACGTTTGACACGCCGGCCGGTCCGGTGACGGTGTTCGTTGAGCACGAGCGCAACCTGCTGCTTGTCCGCCTGCCCACCCGCGCCGCCAAGGGTATGCGGGCCGAACTCTTTCGGCCCCGCGAGCCGCTCGACTTTTGGAACAAAGCGAACGGTGCATCCTTTCGGGACTGTCCCACGCCGGAAAATGCGTGCGATCCCCAAA
This sequence comes from Candidatus Hydrogenedentota bacterium, assembly GCA_903922535.1. The sequence goes on along the minus strand of CAIXUF010001326.1, from coordinate 18,635 downwards.
ACACGCCCCTGGAGGCAGCGGAAACAGGCATTGCCGGAAAGGCTTTTTGGCTGCGTCAACGAATCCCCGCGGATCCCACATTTCCCCAAGGCTTTGCCGTTGTCGCGGCCGCGGCGCTAGCCGGGGCCGCCGGGAAAATCGCGGCAGAGTCTGACCGGATCGCATGCCAAGTGGACGATACCGATCTTGGTCGCTTCACGACGCTCGCTGTCGTCGTGCGCACGACGAGCGACCAGGATGCGAATCTGGTGGACGCGACCGTTCAACTGGCCGAGCGCGCGCTGAAGGAGAAATGGCAAACCGTCCACACCCGTCACGCGCGCGCATGGAACCGGTTTTGGTCGCGCAGCTCCATTGAAATCACCGCGGGCAATCCGGCCGACGCGGCCGCGGCTGGGGATGCCTTTCTGGCCGAACAACTCTTCTATCAGAACCTCTATCTGCTGGCCTGCTGCTCGCGTCCCGGGGGCACCGCGCCGGGCCTGCTCGGGAACTGGATCTTTACGGACTACAGCCCCTGGAAGGGCGTGTACATGCTGAACTACAACTTCCAGCAGGAGTTCTGGCCGACATTTGTCTGCAACCATATCGAACTGGCACAGCCCTATTTTGACCATGTAACCGAGACTCTGCCACGCGCGCGCGCCACGACACCCGCAGCCTTCGGCCAAGACGCGCCCGGCGCCTATTTCAGCGTCACGGACTATCCATTCCGGCGCGCGGAGCCGCTGTTCGTTAGTAATCTCTATGATGATTCCATGGAGGTTTCCGCGTGGGTGGCGCAGCATTTCTGGAGGCACTGGCAGTTTACGGGCGATCGCGCGTTTCTCGAACGGCGCGCCTATCCTTTGCTGCTCGAAGTGGCACGGTTCTACGAATGGTTTCTGCACCGCAGCCAGAGGCCGGATTGTGACCCGTATGTCCCCAAAGACGGCAAACTGCACATCTTTCCGAACTTCTCTCCCGAACACTGGGGCGTGGTCACGCCGCATTTCGAACGCAACCGCGATGCCGGCGCGGCCATTGCCTTCTTCCGTTACCACTTGCTGGCGGCGGCGGCGGCCGCGGAAATCTTGAACCGCGACGCCGAAGACGCCGTCCGTTGGCGGCAACTGGCGCAGCAATTGCCTGATTACCCCACATACGACACGCCCGACGGAAAGATCTTCGTGGATGTGTCCGGCGCCCCCCCGATTGAATACAACATCCCCGCGCCGCTCGTGCCCGTGTTCCCGGCGGAGGACCCATCGTTTTGGGCCAACGCGGAGCGGGTCGAGACTGCCCGGCGCACCGCGCGGGTGATCCAAACCAACGGCAACAACAGCATGGTGATGCTGGGCGTGATTCGGGCACGGCTGGGCCTGGACGACAGCCTGGCCCAGTTCCTCGCGGATGTGCGGAAGCGCCTGTATCCCAACGGCTCCATCGAACTCGCCGTCCCGGACAAGACCCCGCGGTTTATGAAACTGGGGATTTGGACGGAGAACTTTGCGGCTTCCGGCGTGATCGCGGAGCACCTGCTCCAATCCCATCCGGACGCCACCGGCAAATCGCTGCTCCGCCTCTTTCCCGCGCTTCCGGCCAGTGCGGACGCCCGTTTTGCCGGACTGCTGGCCGAGGGGGCCTTCGAGGTAACCGCCGAACGGCGCGCCGGGCGCGTGACCCGGGTCGAACTCATGAGCCGTCGCGGTGCGCCCTGTCGTGTGTTGAATCCGTGGGGGAAAGGCCCGGCAACCTTGCGCGTGAAAGGCCGGAAAGCAGCGACGGTTTTGGGCGACGTGCTCGAGTTTCCAACCCACGCGGGCAAGACCCACATCCTCACGCCTTGTTAAGGGCTGTTCTCCCGGATAGTCCTATTTGTTGGTATTGGAGACTTATGAACGGCTGGCGCTGTTCGAGAAATTCGTCGAAACCTATTGCAAAGACGCCGCCCCTTGGTTGTTGGATCAAGCGACGGCACGTTTCCGGTCAAACCACGTGCAGGGCCTCGGCTGCGTCGGAACCGAGGAAGGCACCCATGCGGAGGAGTTCTGCTCTCTCTTTGTGGGTTGGTACAATATGGCAAACAATCACTTGGCATGGTCACGTTATGGCAGGATATGAATTGGAGTGAAACGGAGGAACCGCCGACATGCGACACAAGATGTTCCCGTTAATCGTGTGGAGTATTATGGTCTGCGCACACGCCGAGGGACCGACACCCGCAGATGGCCATTTGAAAGAGACCTTTCTTCAAATGTGCGACCGCGCCTGCTCGGAACTCGGCAAGGACATCACGCCCTTCGAGGAGAAGTATCGCGATACGCCCGATCCCCAAACGCACCACACGCCCTTCTTTGAGGATGCATACGCCGTGCGGGCGTTGTGCGCGGCGTACGACATGACCGGCAAGCGCCAATACCTGGACACCTGCCGTCACTGGGCGGATCGCGTGGTGGCGTTTCAGGATCGGATGATTCCGAAGGGGGCCTATTACCTGAACTACTTCCGTGAGCCCGGCAAGGAGCAGGACGACTGGTTTGTGGCGGACAGCGGGTCGATTGGGGCGGGCGTGCTGGCGGTGGCCGTTCGGGCGGACGGGAAAGACAAAGAACGGTATCTTGACTCCGCCAAGGCCTACGCCAAATTGGTGCTGGACAATTACACCGGCAAGGACGGCGGCATCACGGACGGAATCTGGTCCGCGTTCGATGGCCAATGGTGGTGTTCAACCGCGACATTCGGGACCTTCCTGATGCATTTGTCCGCGGAGACGCGCGATCCCCAATACAGGAAGGCCGGGCTGCGCGCATTGGATTGGCTCGCGCACCAGGACATGCGGAAGGCGGAACACATTTCTTTCGAGGAGAGCGCGCCGGGCGTTGTGTTCTATTGCGGGGAATTCTTCGCTACAGCGCTTCATTGCCTGGAGGCGGACGAATGCAAGGACGCCCTGCCGCAGATCGAAGTTGCGCTAAAGTGGCTGGGTGAAAACCAGAAAGGGCGGGGCGCGGCGACACGTTGGGACTATCTCAAAGAGGCGACGTACATGTCCGGCATGCCCTACATCATGTACCTGCTGGCGCAAAAGCCGACCCAGCACCAGGAGTTGAACGCCGCCGCCGACCAGGAACTCAACTATGTCGCGGCGTTGCTGTCCAATCCGGACACGCCTGATCTGACACATCTGACCACATGGGAACTGACCTGCTGGGCAATGCTCTCGCTTGCGGAGAAACTTGAACCCGGTGCGGTGCTGCGGACATCCAAGACAGAGCCGCAACATTCCACTGGAGCGCTGTAAACGCCCGCATGGAAGACCGGGGGGAAACGGCAACATTTCCCCTGACCGCTTTCCGCCCGCCGAACAGTCCTGACCGAAATCCCTTACACACCCAGCCCGGAGGTTACCGCGCCAATGATGTTCGCAACGTCGCCGTTGGCCGGCGCGGGACCTTTTTTGTCGTACCTCTGGAAGTCGGTGTGCCCGTCCATGTAAAGGACGTTTGCCCCGCCGGGGATGTGGTTGAAGTCCTTCGCGTTGGTGGCGAGCCGGTCGAACATGATCCAGATGCTACTCTGCGCCTTTGACGAGCCGCCCGCGTTGTTGATGTCGGTGATCATGAAACGCTCCACGCCCTCGCGCAGGCGATAGACCGTGTTGTTGCCGCCGTTGCCGCACGGACAGTCGGCGTCCGTCGTGGCCCATGTGGACAAATCGACATCGTTGTCCACATCCTTCTCGATGCCGGCGCCGTTGCCGATATGCGGAAGCAGGATCTTCATCACGGTATAGGCAACCTGCTTGGGGCCGGACAGGGTCCCGATGGGGTCGGGCAGCGACAGGGAGAAGGGCAGGCGGTTGGGGTCGTAGTCGGCACGGTCGATCACCCAGCCCAGGTAGGTGTAGCACGTGCCCGCAGAGCCGGCGCAGCGCTGAAGGTCGTTGGCCATGTGGCCGAAGCAGCTCTTGCCGTCGGAGAACTCGGCATTCTTCGGGGTGTACTGCGAGGATGACGGACAGAAGGCGATCTTGTAATCGGTGCAGTATTCGGGATACACCGCCACGGCGTCCGGCCCCGGCATCATGCTGAATCCTATGGAACTCGACCCCGTTGTCGGCCCGGCGGCGGAGTTGCCGGGACTGTAGAATACGGGGCGCGCCGCGTCGCGCGCGAGCACCGGCGGGAACTTTTGTCCCGGCGATTCGCCGCTGTACATCTTGAAGACCAGCCCCCATTGCTTGAGATTGTTCTGGCAGCTTGATCGCCGCGCCGCTTCGCGCGCGCGGGCCAGCGCCGGCAGCAGGATCGCCGCCAGGATGCCGATGATCGCAATCACAACCAACAGTTCAATCAGGGTGAATCCATTGCGCCTTCCAGAAACCATGATTCCGGCTCCTTGTTTATGATGATGCCTTGCCCGTGCCCGTCACAAGCAAAAACAGTATATAGCAGGAGCGGAAGTTTGGCAATCCGTTCTTGGGAGTTCTCGGGAGTTCAGGACAGGGCCCGGCAGTTCTGTCCGGGTTTCTGTATTCACCCTGTGCTTTGTCGGGGTCCACACATTGCCGTCCTCTTTCACGGCACCGGAAAAGGGAGGATCACTCAACCTTGAGATAGCGTCTCGTGCTGAAGGCCCGCTCCCCCGAGACCGTCACCGTGTAGAGGCCCGGAAGCGTGTCCTGCGGGACGACCACGGCGGCACTGCCCGGCAAGGCGGGACTCGGAGAGGCTGTTTTCATCCCCGGAACCTGCACCAAAATCGGCGGCAGAATTCCAGGTTCCGTTCCGCCGGTCACTGCCGTCAACCTTATGGGCACGCGGCCTCCCGCCGCCGTCGTTGGCAGCGGGTCGAAATCGATGATGTCCCGGCCCTGCGGGGGAGTCAGCACGATCATTGCCCAGTTCGTGTCAAGCCGCACACGAACCAAGTCCTCGTTCTGTTCCAGTTCGAGCGGCTTCCAGGCCAGCGTTTCAACATCACACAGCGTTGCCCGGAGCGGCGAACGCGGCAGTCCGCGCGCCGTCAGGATGTAGCTTTTGTGCCGCGTGGACAGCCCGCTGCCCGCGGGCCATTCAAACGCGTCCTGGCACGCCGGGCGCACTGCAATGATTACCCGGCAGCCGTCCTCACCCTGGAACATCCGCGTGACGATTTCCGGATCGGAGGTCTTGGGATCCTCGTGGGCCACCGTGCCTTCAGTCAGCGCCTCGCGTACCGGGAAACGCGCGCACAGCCAGTTGCCTTCGAGTGTCTCCAGGTCCGGCCCCCCGCCTGTCCGCCCGCCGGCCAGCCCCGAGATACTGGCCCAGACCGATCCGCCGGGACTGTACGCGATGGGGCGGTACGGTGCCACGGCCGCGCGCATCAACGGCAGATCCCGCGGATACTTCTGCGTCAGCGCGCCGTGAAACCACTGACCGTACCAGTCCACGGGTGCTTCGGTGGTCAGCAACGCCTCCGGGTTGACCGCGAGCGTCGCCTCGCGCACCTTCGCAAGCAGTTGCTTCATCCATTCGTTGTAGCCAAAGGGCGTGGCATGCCCATGTGCGGGGTTGTAGCACGGCAGGAAGTAAAACCCGAGCGAATCGAGACGCACACCGTCGGCGCCCGTCTCACGCAGGAGCCGCGCCGCCATCGCGGCGAGATAGTCCTGCCATTCGGCGCAGCCGGGACACATGTGATAGAAGCCCTGCTTGGTGTAACCGCCCGTGATGCCGCCGTCCTTGTGCATCACGGACCACCGTTCGGCCCGGCCTGACTTGGCCAGATCACTGTCCTTATGGACGATGTAGCCCTCTATGTACAGCGTCGTGCGCAGTCCCAGTCGGTGCACGCCCGCAATGCCGTCCTGCAGCGCTTCCGCACCGCCCAAGTCCTCCCGGACGATGTTGTCGCCGTCGGTGTGCGTGCCGTAAAGCATCGAACCGCGGCTGTAGAACGCATACTCAATGTTGTCTATGGGTGCGTGCAAGACCGCGCGGGGTAGGTCACGAAAACTGTCGAGCATGCCGCCAACGGGGCTCACGCCGGGCTCCGCCTTCTTGAAATGGCGGCCGTCCCAGCCGCCGATGTCCCCGAACCACGCGGGCGGCGTCGCGTGCTTGAATGCCTTGTCGTACCAGGCGCGGTAGGCCCGTGCGGCGGGACGCCAGTCGCCGTTGTAGACAAGCAGTTTCACGGGCGGCAGATCAAGAGAGGCCCCGGGCGCAAGCGTGGCGGGCGGGAAATAGCGCAGCGAAATGTCGGGCTGGTCGAGGACGAGCTGTTTCGCCTTGGCATCGGGGTCCATGAAGAGGAGGGCCAGCGCGCTCCGCGTTGCGGGGTCCCAAATCGCGTGCCACTGCATCGACATCTCGCCCCCGTTTCCCACCATGCCGCCGTGATGTTGCCAGGCAGGCCCGGTCATCCCACCCTGGCTCATCACCGTGGCCAGATTGCCCAACGCGTCGGGGCCGAGGCGCACGCCGCTCAGACAGGGGAAACAGGGGAGAATCTGTTGGGGTTCCGCGCCGGTGTTGGTGATGCGAAGCGTCCATTCCGAAACACCCGTGTGCTCCTCCAGCGCCACATGCAGACGCATCGCCAGGGCATGGCCCTCGTATTCGAGCGTAAGCGCCCGATCCTCCGGCTGCACGCCCGTTAGGCGGCACGTGGACGGCTGCAGTGTGGTCTTGCTGATCGCTGCCGGGTCGTCGCCCAGTTCGTACTCCTTCGTGAAATCGAGGTAAACGCGGAACGGCATCCCGTCGGCGTTGCCCTCCTTGAGACACGCGTCGTTCAGGGGCAGGTTCGCGATGCCGCGCAGTGCGCCGTTGGCGCGGTCGAAGATGATCCGGCATTGATCGTTCTGCACGTTGATCACGCCCGCCGGTTCCGTGGGCGCTGTTCCCGACACGTCCATCTGACAGAATACGAAGCAAACAAGAGCGACATGAGCCAGCATGCGTCCACCTCTTTTCTTCCCGCCGTTGGTTTTGCCAGAGGGCCTACACAGAGACCAGGGCCATATCCCAGGGTTGAAGCGTCGGCAACACGAACCGCGCATAGGCGTCCTGTCTGTCCAATGCGCGCACCGTTGTCCGCGCGCAGGCTTTGTCAAAGACTTCAAGGGTGTCGCGCTCCGTCCGGATGCGGAGTTCCAGGGAAGTGGCCGGATCCAGGTACGCGTTCAGCAGGGCGATGGCGTACCGTCCGGGTGCGGTTTCCCGGGGCCACAGATTGACCCGGTGAAACGAGGAGACATACGCGGGAAGCGTGTCTTTTGAGAGCCAGCGCATGACGGATTTGAGCTGGGACGCCTTGCTCAGGTTCTGCAGTTGCTCCCACGGATAATACCCGGCGACGCACACGCGCCCGCCGAGCGTGTTTTCAAACACGCCCATGCAGCACGGGGCCACTTCAGCGTAGGTATAGTCCACGCAGCGGGACAGGAACCGCGCATTAGCGGATGTGGACCGCAGAAGGTGGGTCGGGCATTTCCAGAAGGACTGGCGGCCGTTGCGACGGCGTGTCGCGAACGCCCCGTTAAGGGGATGGTCGGTCATCTCCTCAATGCAGTCGATGTGAAGCGTCTTTTCCACTGCGAATCCGGTAAGGTCCGCATAGCCCATGTCGTTCAGGCGCGTCAATGCTGGCCCGTCGAGATATACGCCCTTGGCCAGCGCCGTCCGGAGTTCCTCCTCGCTCAGGGCGAGAACCATGTCGCCGGAGAACGCCGTCACGGGCGCATGGGCGGCGCTGTATGCGGCGGGCAGCCCCGTCGCCCAGATCTCATTGCAGTTTCCCGGCGCGCCCGGTCCCGACAACCATGCACCGTCCGGATTGGATGCCGCGTAGCTGTCCCTGACCCATCCGCTGTGGATGCCCGACGGCGCGAAGCGCCCGAGGTGGCTTGCGAGCAGATCGAGAAACGGGCGCGCGTCCTTCAACCCTGCCACCAGGGGCGCAAATTCGTCGAGAGGCTCATCGTACTGTGACATGACGTTGAAGGCCGCGCCGGTGCAGCCCGCGGCGATGTAGGCGGCGGCTTCCATTGACGTGGCGTGAATGCTCTTCTTGAGGCGTTGATAGGGAAAGCTTTCGACCTCCGACTGGATGCACTGCACTCTGGCCGGCAACACGGAGATCTGGCGGCCCATCGCGTGGGCTTTGTCGGGAAAGTCGTCGAGTCGGCCTTCATGGTAGGCCCCGCCGCCGGGACGCCACAGCACGGGCGACTCCGACGGACCCGCCAGCACCCCGGCCCAGGTGTCAAAGCCATATCCTTCGTAGAAACGGTCGCCCGTCATGAATCCCAGGGGAAGACCGGGCGCCGCCTTGTGGACCGTGGCCTCAATGAGCCTGAAGAGGTCGCTGATCGTGTCGCGGTTGTGCTGCAGGAAGGCGCGGCGGAGTTTAAGGCGCTCCTCAAGCGGACCGGCGCCCAGTGCGGCGACGAGACCCTCGCGCGTGAAGGAGGTTCCGGAACGCTTCGAAAACAGCGCGACGCACCTGTCGCAGAAACAGCAGGCCATGACGGGCATGTGCCCGAAGAGGCGCACATCGTCGTCAATCCAGATGTAGTCGGGATGGACCGAGGCGACGGCCTCGTAGACCTGGGCGATATACTCCTGCAGATGCGGGTCATTGGGGCAGAGCGACCCGCGGCAGACACTGCCGCCGGGGTCGGTCATCGGGGTGTACCCGTCCGAAAGCGAGTTGGCCAGGTTTTCCTCATGGTGCCCGAGTGTGGCGAGCACGTTGACGCCCGAACGGTAGCCACGGGCGCGCGCGGCCTCCATTCGGGCCTGAAGCACGGGAACACGCCGCAGCATCACCTCCAGGGGAAGGGGCGGGTGCGTCTCGGACGTGAACAGCGTGATCTCGTCCGTGACCCCGTGGTGGGCGTCGAAAAGATCCAGGAGTTCATTGAAACGGGCCTCGTCCGACCAGATGGGCTGGCCAATCCGAAAGCAGACCGACGCCTTCTCAATGGAGGTGGGGACTGCGGGTTGGGTCGCGGGAGAGGCTGCGGCGTCCGCGGCATTGCCGGCCGCGGCCAGCATGTTCGCAAGCAGGGACGCGGCGGGAGTGCCGACAATGCCCAGTTTAAGGATGCTTCTGCGCGTGGGGTTGGACATGATTTCGGCTCCTTTGAGGTATTGTCTCAGGATATCACCTTTGCGGGCAGAATGGTCAAGACAGTCCTGCCGGTTTGCGTGGCGCTGGAACCTTTGCCGGATTGGGTGTATTCTACCGGCGGTGAAGTTTTCCGTCCATTTATAAATGTCAGGACTCATACAATGAACAATCTTCCGTCACGAATCATCTTCTGCATCGCGATGGTGCTGCTGACGGTGGTCTCGGTCTATACCACCTACGCCAGTCTGACCGATTCCATCCTGCCCGAGCCCAAAGTGGCCATTCCCATCACCGAGGGGGTGGTTTGGCAGTGTTCCGTCATGGCGCTGGGCCTTGCGGTTGCCATCGGCCTGATGCTGTTTGCCCTCAAACTGTCGATTATCGGCGGCCACAAGCGGCTCAACCTCCTGGGTGTGCTCGGCATGACCATCGTTGCCTTTATCTCCATCGCGTTCAACGTGGACGTGCTGTACCGCACAGCGGACCGGGATTTCTACCTGCGCTACTCAAATGACCGCATGCGAAGCACTTATGAGAAATTCCTGGGTGAGGCACAGGGGGTGCTGGGAGAGCGCAGGACGGTGTTGCTGCGCTCCGTCGCCAAGCAGGAGGGAGAACTGGATTCGGAGGTGAAAGGGCTGCGCAAGGCCCCCGCCGGCTACGGCACAAACGCAAAAGAAGAGGATTACAAGCTCAACGTGCTTCAAAAGACAGCCCAGGTGGATCTGAAGGCCGTTGAGGAGGCATTGGACACCAAGAAAGAGGCCGACACCCTGCTGCGCAGTGAAGTTCCGCAGAAACTGGAAGATATTGACAAAACACAGGCTGAACTGCGCGTTATTGTCAAGGATTTATCTGGCATTTCGGGCATACCCCTGCCCGACCTGGTCAAAACAGAGAATCCGCTCTTTGCCGTCTTCGAGAAGCTGTTCGACTATAAATCGGTCGGATTCAAGGAAATCTTCATCCTGCTCACCGCCTTTCTGCTCGACTTGGGCGACATTATCGGCTATTCGATGGTGCCCGGACGCAAGCCGGAAAAGAAGCAAATCCGTATTGAACCCTTCCCGGAACCGCGTCTGGCACTGATTGCCAGCGAAGAACCGGGCAACGACCGCGCTCTGGAGCCCATCGTGTCCGCCAGTGTCGGAGGCGTTTTGGAGCGTGCGGACGGCGGAGACGATTCTGCGGAAAACGACATGGATGCGGCCGCACCCTATGCCCTGCGATCCCATCGGAGGCGTACCCGTTTCCGGTTCTAAGCCCTTTCCGGCGGGCGGTGGAGGCATTGCGCCAAATCCGCACGGTGTAATAAAATATCTCGACAAATCCTTCGTATTATGCGAAAATCAGGGTAAAGCAAGGGGCCGGTTTTATGAAAGATGATCCGTTTGCCCACGAGTACAAAGAGGCCATAGACGCCGACGCAGTGTGCGGCGGCTGCGGCCGTGTCAATCCGGAAGGGACACTCATCTGCAAAGGTTGCGGAAACAACCTGCGTGACCAGCGCTTGTTGCGGCTTGCCGCCGACCAAAAACTCACCGGTGAGGAGGAGGCGACGAAACGGCGCTCCCGGCTCGGCAGTGTGCTGACCGTTGTGGGCATTCTTGTTGTGATATGGATTGGCATGAACGCCGGCAGAATCATGGGGTTTTCGGCACCCGGCTCGGCGACGGATTCCACGGGCGGGGCGGCGACCACAGGCCCTGTTCATCCCGCCAAGTTCTGGGCATCGGAAAAGGCCGGCTATGACGCGCTGGCCGCGGAACTCAAGGGCCAGTTCCCCACGGAAAGCGAGGCGGAAACCGCCCGGCTCAACCCTCCCAGCAACCCGGCCCCCAACGGCTACTTTGCGCTGTTTGAGAAAGTCGGCACCAACGAGCGTTTTGTGGGCGCCGCCCATGCCCTGCTTGAAGACACAAAAGTCCGGTTTGTCGCCGCCTTCACCGACGGCTCGGAGGCCCGGGGCATGGCCGCGCTCGCGGACTCCTCAGAAATCTCGGTGGACTGGGACATGAGCGGTGTGAAACGGGCGGGGAAATGCTTCGCGGGTGCCGGCTCGGCCGCGCCGCAACCGGACGGCTCCTATCAGATTGTCGCGCGCAGCGAGGCCGTTTCCCGGGCGATTCAGGCGGTTGCCTACCCGATGGGTGCCCGCTAAGCCCGGTGTCCGCCGCCGCCGATTCGCAATTCCCCCCCGCCGCGTGGTATCTCTCTGGAATGGGGCGCGCCGCGCCCCGGTTTAGTTCCACACAGGAGTCCCCATCATGAGTTTTTTCACGAAGCTGCGCGACCGGCTCGGCAAAACGCGCACAAGCCTTCTTGGCGGCGTCAAGCGCATATTCACCGGTCGCGGCCTGATCGACGACGGGGTGTACGACGAACTGGAAGAGCTGCTCATCGAGGCCGATGTGGGTGTCGAGACCACGCAGCAGATCATTGCCGACATGCGCCGTGTGGCCCGCGAGAAGGGCATTGACGACGCCGAGGCGCTATACGCCGTGCTCAAGGACGAAATGGTGGCGCTTCTCGACAACGGCGCGCGCCAGGCCCGGTGGACCACAGAAAGCGGCCCCCATGTCACGCTCGTCGCCGGGGTCAACGGGTCGGGCAAGACCACCACGGCGGGCAAATTCGCGCAGAAACTGCGCGACGACGGGCGCACCGTGCTGCTCGGCGCGGCCGACACCTTCCGCGCGGCGGCCGTGGAACAGCTCACTATTTGGGCGGAGCGTACCGGCGCCGAAATCGTTCGCCACCAGGAGGGCGCCGACCCCGCCGCCGTGGCCTACGACACCACCGACGCGGCCATCGCCCGCGGCGTGGACAACGTCATCATCGACACCGCCGGGCGGCTCCACACCAAGACGAACCTGATGGAGGAGCTGAAAAAGATCCAGCGTGTTGTGGCCAAGCGCCTTCCCGGCGCGCCCCACCAGGTGCTGCTCGTGCTCGACGCGACCACCGGCCAGAACGGTCTGCAGCAGGCAAAGATTTTCACCGAGGCGCTCACCGTCGACGGCATCGTGCTCACCAAGCTCGACGGCACCGCCCGCGGCGGCATGGCCGTGGCGATCCAGAAACAGCTCGGCATTCCAATTGTCATGATAGGCGTCGGCGAGGGCGTGGAGGACCTGCAGCCCTTCGACGCGCGGCAGTTTGTGGATGCGTTGTTCGGTGAGGGCGGAAACTGATGTGTCGTGTTCTTTCTGTGACACCGCTACACGGCTATCGCCTGCATGTGACCTTCGCTGACGGCGTGGAAGGCGAGGTGGATTTGTCGGAGCGTTTGTTCGGCCCGATGTTTGAACCCCTCAAAAACCCCACGTACTTTGCCCAAGTGGGAATCGAAGAATTTGGGGCAATATGCTGGCCCAATGGGGCTGACCTTGCCCCGGACGCGATGCACAAGACACTGGCCGGCGCAAGGCAATAGACCAATGCCTGCGGGGCGTATCAAGGGCAGCGACCCTCAGGCGGCTTACAGGCGCCGTCCCCCATCCTGATTCCGTTCAATCCTCCACTTCTGTTGGTTGTGTCAAGCAGTATAAGCGACTATAGTAACCGAGTTGATCAAGCAAAGCATGAGGTTATGAAGGTCGCAAAGGCACGGAGGGAACCGAGATGCCGACAAGAACCATCAACCTGAAAATGGTGTTGCGGCGGGACGAACAGGGGCTTGCGGTCAGACGCGCCCTTTGGACTACCCATGCGACCGTCAACCGGGCGGTGGCAAACATAGAGACGATGTTGGTCCTTTGCCGGGGAAACGCGTACTGGTATCGCAACGAAAAAGATGAGGAAGTGCAAAGGTCTTCGGTCGAGGTCCCGGGTGAGGCGCTTGCCATGGCACGCGCCCTGCAACAGGCCAACGGCAAGCCGGATAGCGGCACGGACGAGGAAGTGCTCCGGTTGTTGCGGGGGTTGTATGAGAACATTGTCCCTTCATGCCTGCTTGATGACAAAGGAAAACCACGCAAGGGGGATGCACAGGCGGCCAATGCCTGGGTCAGTCCGCTAATGGACAAGGAGAGCAAGGGCGGCCTTTCAGTTTTTGACAAAGTGCTGAGCAAGCTTCCCGACTGGGTGGCTGCAATGGAGGAAAAAGAGGCTGACTGGCAGAAGGCCGCCGATGCGTGGCTGACATCCGAGGATGCCCTGCGGTTGCTGAATGCAGCGGGTTCCCCAGCCGGATGGGTGCGCAAGATGCGTGAGAACAAGCCCTGGCATGAGGACTTTGTGAAGGACCAGGCAAAGAAGAAACAGGCGACGGAGACTGGGGCGTCTCCCCTGACCTGTAAACTGTCGGAGTTGGGCTTGCTTCCCATGCTGCCCCCCCCCGTGCAAAGCATGCTGAAATCCGGCGATGTCTGTACCGGAGTGAGCGTCTGGGACCGCATGGCCATGCGACTGGCGGTGGCCCATCTTCTTTCTTGGGAAAGCTGGAACCACACGACACGCAGCGAACACACCCGCATACAGGAAAGGTTGCGTCGGGAGCAACAGGAGGCGATACCCCTGAATGCACTGCTTGAAACGCTCCGCGGGTATGAACGGGAAAGGCAGGAGCAGCTCAAGAAGGTGTCCCTGGCCTTGGACGATGCACCTTACCATATCAGGTCCAGGGCCGTTCGGGCTTGGGATCTGGTGCGGGAAAGATGGCTGGCGTCCGGCGACACCCAGGCAAAGCGCAAAAAGATACTCAGCGAACTGCAGACGAAACTTCGGGGCCGTTTTGGCGATCCCGAGCTGTTCAACTGGCTTGCCGCAACCGGTCGGGAAAACCTGTGGCGGGAACAGAAGGCGCTGCCAACGCTGGTGCGGCTGAATGAACTTCAATCCCTGCTGGCGCGCAAGCGTGAATACGCCCTGTTCACCAGCGCGGATGCACGGATTCATCCCCGGTGGGTAATGTTTGAAAAGCCGGGCGGCAGCAACCTCCGAAACTATTCGCTTGCGGAAGAGAACAAAGAACTATTCGTGAAACTGTCACTTCTCGGCAAGCGCGAAGATGGTCCCGTGGAGGAGCAGGATTTCACGGTACAACTGGCCCCGTCGGGACAGTTTCAGGAGCCGACGCTTGCCATAAGCAGGGAAGGCGCAAAGAATGTGCTCCGGTTCGGGGCGTTTACCAGCGCGCACCAGAAGTTTTCCGGCGCGCCTGGGGGGAGCGAGATTCTATTTGACCGGCTGTTCATGGAAAACAGGCCCGAGGCGACGCTGGCCGGGGGTGAGGTTGGGCCGGTGTGGTTCAAGCTGACCGTGGATGTGGACAGCCAGGCCCCTGCCGAATGGCTGGACGCAAAAGGACGCACAGCCACCCCGCCCGAGGTGCATCATTTCAAGACTGCCCTGTGCAACAAGAGCAAGCATGCGGCGTTGCTCTCCCCTGGACTCCGGGTGCTTTCAGTGGACTTGGGACTGCGCACCTTTGCCGCCTGTTCTGTTTTTGAACTGGTAAAAGGGAAGCCGACATCCGGTCTGTGCTGGCCCACGGGTGAGAAGAACCTTTGGGCAAGGCATGAACGCTCGTTCCTGCTGCCATTGCCGGGCGAGGATGTTTCGGCGAAAGCACTGGCCGTCCGACAGGCCACCGGTAATGAGGTGTTCGCGCTGAAACGGGACATTGGCCGCTTGCGCGACCTTTTGCGGCTGGGTGAAGCGGAGCAGGCACAGCGCAAAGACCAGTTCGACGCGCTGATGGAGAGCCTGCAGGGGGAGGAGGACCGGCCTTCGGCATTGCGCGACCTGCTGTTGCGCGGCGGTGCGGAGTTGAAAACCTATTTCATGGACGATGCGGAGCCGTGGCGCAACGCCTGCATCCGGCTGCATGCGGCGGCGGAACAGGTGCTTGCCGAGGCGGTCCACCAGTGGCGCAAGCGTACCCGCCCCCGCCCGGAGAACTGGTCGGAGTGGCACGCCCGGCGTGACTACTCCGGCGGAAAGTCCATGTGGATGCTCGAATACCTGGACCGGATCCGAAAACTCCTCAAGAGCTGGAGTTTGCGGGGTCGCCAATACGGGCAAATAAACCGGCTCGACCGTGCGGAACAGGGCACTTTTGCGGCGGGCCTGCTGCGCCACATCAACAATCTCAAAGAGGACAGGACCAAATCGGGTGCCGACCTGATCATTCAGGCCGCGCGCGGACTTGTGCCTATGCAATCTGGCTGGGAACAGAAATACGGTCCGTGCAGGCTGGTCCTCTTCGAGGACCTGGCGCGCTATCGTTTCCGGTCAGACCGATCGCGGCGCGAGAACAGCCAACTCATGAAATGGAACCACCGTGAGATTGTTCGCGAGGCCGGGATGCAGGCCCAAATCTACGGTATAGTATGCGACACCACCGCCGCAGGATTCAGCAGCCGTTTTCACGCCGCCACCGGCGCACCGGGCGTCCGGTGTCGAAAACTCGATGAAAGCGATTTTGAGCAGGGGCAACCCAAACAGCACATCATAACGCAACTCGGCGAGCGCGCACCGATCAAAGAGCTTTCCAAAGGCATGATGGTGCCCTGGGAAGGCGGGGAGTTTTTCGCCACAATCGACGGCAATGGCAAAGCGCTTGTTCTCCATGCGGACCTCAACGCCGCGCAGAACCTGCAACGCCGGTTTTGGACGCGTTGCGGTGATGCCTACCGTCTTCCTTGCATGCGCGCCACAGTAAATGGTCAGGAGGCTTGGTATCCGGAAAGTCTTGGGGTGCGCCAGCGCGGGGCCGTTATGCAGTTGACCGGGGGCACAGGGCATTGCCGCATTGAGGTGGGCGCGGATGGTATTCGGCGGGCGGTCGGCGTGCCGCAGAGAGAATGGCAGAGGGCACTGGGCAATGCTGCTGACGAGCATGACATTGAAGGGGAGGATGAGTTGGAGGAGGCGCTGGCGGACATTGAGGTGGTGCGTGAAGAGGGGCGTGAGACCTTCTTCCGCGATCCGTCGGGGCATTTTTTCGGCAACGACCAATGGTTGCCGGGCAAGGAGTTCTGGTTCAGGGTCCGTTCGCGGGTGTGGAGCGCGCTGACCGCGTCAACAAAAGGGGAGAGCGGGGGGGATGACATACCCTACTGAAAGCAGCGAATCTTATGTGACGGTTCGGGGGCTTAACGAAGTGGCGTACTGTCCCCGTCTGTATCATCTCATGTATGTGCAGGGCCTCTTCGACGAGAGCGTGGACACCGTTGAGGGTTCCGCCCAGCATGAACGGGGACGCAAGCGCAGTCCCGCGGCGACGCAGAAGGATGCGGAAGAGGGGCCGCCCTGGCCAGCGACATCGGTGCGTGAGTTGCAGTTGAGTGATGCCGGGCTTGGCCTGACCGGAAAGTTTGACGCGCTGTCTTGGGAGGATGAAAGCGTCGTTCCGGTGGAGGACAAACACGGCCCCGCCCCCGACGGCGGGACGCCGTTCAGGGTGGGGGAGACGTGGCTGCCCCCCGGTGCCTGGGGTAATGACCAGGTGCAACTGGGCGCACAAATCGCCCTGTTACGGGCCAACGGCCACACCTGCGACCGGGGGCGGTTGTACTACAGAAAAACCAAGACCACCGTCGAACTGTCATGGTCGCCGCAGCTTGAGGCGGCCGTCGGATGGGCAGTCACGCATGCGGCATCGATGCATTCAAGCCCTATGCCCGACCCGCTCATGGATTCCCCCAAGTGTGTCCGTTGTTCGCTCAACCACATCTGTCTGCCCGATGAAACTTGGGCGCTGCGCGGAGCGTTGGAAGAGCCCCGACGACTTCACCCCGGACGGGAGGACGCCGGCGTCTTATATGTCACCACGCCGGGCGCCTCTCTTGGAAAGGAGGCGGACAGCATTCGCATTACCCGGCCGGGCGAGGCGGCGGAGCATGTGCCGCTGCACGAGGTGGGTCATGTTTGCGTGTGCGGCGCGGTGCAGATTTCCACGCAGTTGATTCATGTGCTTGCCGAGCGCGGGGTCACCATTGCCTATCTCACCTATGGCGGCTGGCTTCGCGCCGTGACCACCGCCCCCGTGACAAAGAATATTGCCCTGCGCCGCAGCCAGTTTGTCCAGCTTTCCCGCCCCGACACCTGTCTGGTCTTGTCGAGGGCCGTGGTGCGCGCAAAGATAGCCAACCAGCGCACGCTACTTCGGCGTAACCGGCAGGGTGACGTTGACACGGCACTGCGGGACCTCAAGGAACTGTACGACCGAGCTGCGGAAGCGTCATCGCCGGAAACACTGCTTGGGCTGGAGGGTTCGGCCGCCCGTATCTACTGGGCGGAGTTTTCCAACCTGCTCAACGCCGGACCGGGCACCTTCTGCATGCACGGCAGAAACCGCCGTCCTCCCAAAGATCCGGTAAACGCCATGCTCTCCTACGGGTACACCCTGCTCTTGCGGGACGTGCATGCCGCGCTGGCTGCTGTTGGATTGGATCCCTATTTCGGCTTCTTCCATGTGATGGAGGCGGGAAGACCCGCGTTGGCCCTGGACCTCATGGAACCGTTCCGCCCTCTCCTTGTGGATTCCGCCGTGCTTCGCGCCGTAAACGAGCACGTTCTTTCCCCGGACGATTTCATTTCCGTGCCCGGATGCAGCTCATTCAAGCCTCCTGCCAGAAAGAAATGGATTGAGGCCTACGAACGGCGCGTTGATGAATTGATTACCCATCCTGCGTTCGGTTACCGCCTGAGTTACCGCCGGGTCCTGCACTTGGAGGCGCGGCTGTTTTCGCGCTTTCTCGAGGGGGAAGTGTTCGCCTACGAACCGTTGACCACAAGGTAGGCCGCCATGCGCCACCATCTGCTCATCGCCTATGACATCGCCGACCCCAAAAGGTTGCGCCTGGTGCATCGACTGGTCCGAAGCTACGGCGATGCGGTCCAGTATTCAGTCTACTTGGGCATGCTGTCGGAAAAGGACGAGGCCATACTGCGCGAGAAATTGCGCGACATTATTCATCACCTGGAAGACCAGGTTATTTTCATCCGGCTTGGCGGCGGTCAGGCCGACACGCCCACCATGCCCTCCCATTGGACCGTGGTGGGAAGGAAACTCACCCTTGTCGAGAGTCGCCTGCTCATCTATTGATTTCCCGCGCAACACCTGATATTCTGACCATGCTATAGGCAAACGGATCGTTTCCCTTTGTGCCACACTTGTCCAAAAACAAGCAGGGAAACGTGGTATTCCTCTTTGTACCGGGGAATTTCGAGCAGGTCGGGACGCAGTAAAACCCCCATGCCGCTCGAAAGACTTGAATATCATAGGGTTGTGCGGGGTGCTCACTTGGAAGCCGTACAGAGAAGCCCCTGCAAGGTTGTTCTTGCCGAACCGCTCGATTTCGGGCCTGTATCCTGGTGGTGTTAATGGAGATGCAGGGCGTGCGGTTCTTCCCCCCCCGGCCCAAAGAGGAATGCTGGCACCACGGAACCAACTCAAGGGGCGTAAATGTGAATCTTGCGTTCTTCCCCCCCCGGCCCAAAGAGGAATGCTGGCACTTGCGATGGCGTCGTCGTCAAATGCCGCCCACTCCTGTTCTTCCCCCCCCGGCCCAAAGAGGAAT
>CAIXUF010001325.1 GCA_903922535.1 Candidatus Hydrogenedentota bacterium | reverse complement strand
GGGTGCCCAAACTCGCCAGACTCATGGAACAGGCGGCGATTCTCTCTCACTTCAAAATCAACCAGTTCCAACTCTACGTCGAACACACCTTCCGTTTCCGCGGACATCCGAATATTGGAAAAGGCGCCTCTCCCTTGAGCGCGGAAGATATGCTCGTGCTCGACGCCTGGTGCCGTGAATTCCAAATGGAATTTGTGCCGTCCCTGGCAAGCTTCGGACATCTGGCCACGGTGCTTAAGAACCCGGAATACCATCATCTGGCCGAAGACTGGGGCGTTGCCAGGTATGTCAATCCGGAAGCCGACAAGATGCCCGCATGGGCGCGACACAAGGCATGGTCGCTCGCGCCGGCGAACCCGAAGACTTACGATTTTCTGAATTCTCTCTATTCTGAGTTTCTGCCCGTGTTCAGCTCGAACCGGTTCAACGTATGCTGTGACGAAACTTGGGACCTCGGGCTGGGCCAGAGCTATGAACTTTGCAGGAAGCTGGGCAAAGGCCGGATGTATCTGAACCATATCATCAAACTGAACCGCCTCAGCCGCAAGTACGGCAAGAAGATCATGTTCTGGGGCGACATCATCCGCCATTACCCCGAGCTTATCAAAGACATCCCCAAGGACGCCCTCGTGCTCGACTGGGGTTACGCGTGCAACCATCCTTTCGATCGTATCAGCGATTTCCGCAAAGCCGGGTTGGATTTCTACGCCTGCCCCGGAACGTCCTCGTGGGTGTCGCTGTTTCCGCGGCTGTTCGAAGCCATGGCCAATATTCACGGGTTTGCCGCGGCGGCAAAGAAGAACAAGGCGAGCGGTCTGCTCAACACCGACTGGGGCGATGGCGGCCATTACAACTTCATGGAATACTCCTGGCACGGCTTCCTGTTCGGCGCCGAGCAGGCGTGGAACGTGGACGCCGATACGAAGACCTTCACGGCACGATTCGCCAAGCTTTTCTTCGGGACGGACGATGTGGCCCTGGTCCGCGCGATCGAGACACTGGGCGAAGTTGCCCATTTGAACGTCAACGGCTACTACCAGAGCGTCTGGCAGTCCATCTTCTTTGCCGCGCCCGGCCACGATGTGTTCGCTCCCAAGCGACGCGACGCGTGGTTCTGTCGCGACGGCAAGATCCGAAACGGCAAGATCGCGCTCGACGCCAAACTCGGGCGTGACACGCTGAAGCGGCTGGAGAAGGTCCGCGATGTCCTGGCCGCCACGGCGTGCCGGCCCGGCGTGGATCCGCACGGAGTGCTTCCTTACTGGCTCTTCGCGGTGGACACGAACGCACACGCGGCGAAAAAGCTCGCCGCGTTCGGCACCGGCGGCACGGACACCGCCGCCGCAAGGAAGGCCTTGCGCACGGAGATGCAGGGGTTGCAGAAACGTTTCACGAAGCTGTGGATGGCCAGGAACCGACCCTCCGAAATACGCATCACGCTGAAGCGCTATCAGGCCGCCATTCGGGCGTTGTAGCGCCTGCGTCCTATCGCCACGTCAAGACCAGGAATCCCAGGTACGGGATTGGAGTCGTCGGTGTAAGGTGGAGCCCTGTTGCTCCATGGCGCACGTTGATCCGGGCGGCCACGGGTTTGGATAACGGCGCCAGCAGGGTCATGTGCGACGGTCTCTTCTTCATTTCGGGAACGTGGATGTCCGGCGTCGCCGAATCCGGCGCACCGTTGAACACCACAATGGAATGGCGAACAGAGTCCCGGAAATGCATCGGCAGGCAATGAGGCGCTCCGGATACGGTCGCCGCATAGCCTCGCTGCCCGGCAAGCGCCGACATCAGGCTGTGCACCAGCGCCTGTCGCTGATAGCTGCCCGGGAGTCCGGCCGGCCCCGGCGCCGATAGTGTCGCGATCCGGCCTCCCAGCCGGTTGTGACAGACAACCAGTCCGGCGCCGAATCGTGTTCCATCAGGACGCAGGATCGTGGTCCATTCTTCGGAACCTTTCAGCGGGCTGAGTTGCCCCATCCGTTCCATCAGGTTGCAGTTCATCCGGAAACCGGCGGGCACTCCGGCACGCGCCGTTGTCACAACTTCCAAGGCGTAGGAATCATCCTCGCGCCCCGCGATTCCACCCACGCGAACGCCGATCAGGTCGGACCATCCCCTCTGACAGAGAATGGCGGCACTGTCCGCGTCGAGGAGGACGCCGGCTGCCAGCCGCTCACGCCATTCCGCATCGCTCAGCGCCCAGGCCAGTGAGCCGAATACGGCGCTGACGGGTTGCGGGCTGAATGTTACGGGAATTCCGTTGGGCAGGAGAAACTCGCCGGGATCCAGAGGAGAGGCATTCAGTTCATACATGGAACGGCCGGCCCAGGTCCTCACTCGTTCCTGCG
>CAIXUF010001324.1 GCA_903922535.1 Candidatus Hydrogenedentota bacterium | reverse complement strand
CGGTCACCTCCGGCTACTCACATTGGTCCCTTCGGGACCTGGCCGTCCCAGGCACAAACGTTATCGCAGCCATCAACAGGCACTGTGCCCACGCATTTGTGAGTTGGATTCTGCCACCTTTATTCATTGCCATTGCCTAAGCAGTTCCATGGGCAGTCGCCATTGGGCGGTCCGGCTATACTCGCAGCTTGTCCGCGCAAAGAAATTGAACCATAAAGGTCCCTGAGGGGCGCAGAGGAACCAATCGGCCTCATCCTCTCGGTTTATCCTGTGCATCCTGTGCATCCATGTCAATATGTCTTCTGCCTTTTCCGTGTTCTTCAGCGTTTTCCGTGGTGAAGGATCTTCTCACCATTTCGGGATTACTGTCGGCACGAAGCGGGTCACCGCATGCGTGGGCGTTGTCGCCGCTTTCAGGCTGTCCCTTCGGTACAGCGGCAGGCCGTTGCCCTCATCGCGCGGCGAAATGTCGACGAGCGTGTTGCCGCGGAACTTGCAGGTATACCGTGCCGGTTCCTTCAAAGGTTCCCAAGACGAACCGGGATTGGTGGACTCTTTCCAGAATTCGGTCTGCTTCCATTTGAGCGTGTAGCTTTCCGTGGACTCGGTCACGGGGAACGTGATGGTTACCTCATCCTTCGCTTTCAGCGCATCGAATACCATGTACTGGCCGAGCCAGAATACCGATGCCGGCTCTCCGTTGACCTCCGCATGCACCGCCTTCCTGTCCACCCACAGCGGCACGCGGACGGAGATTCTGTGCGCGGTCTTGTTCTTCAGCACCACCTTTCCCTCGTAGGGCAGGCAACTCTCCACATCGACCCAGGCCGACGCCCGGTTCAGCAGCAGGTTCACCTGCGCCGTGCCGTTGGTGCAGCGCACGATGGCTTCCCATGCGGCATACATTGCGCGCGTGCAGTTTCCCGTGCAGCAGATCGTGTACAGGAAATTCGTCTCGGGAATCAGGGTGGGATGCGTGGAGTCGGAGAGGAAGGTGCCCAGGCACCGGTCGATCACGTTGTCCCGGGACTCGTTCTTCGGATCGAAATCACCCTGCGTGGTGTCGTTCTTGCCCCGGCCCTTGGGCATTTGATCCACGGCCTTTTTCATCGCCTCCGCATCCGTGATTTGCAGCTCGGCCAGATGGTTGCGCACATACTGGTCCGCATCCTCCCAGTAGTCCCCCACGCCCGCGTCGCTCAGTTTGATCGCCAGCAGCGTCATGTCGCCCGTGGTGCAGCCTTCGCCGAAGAGTCCAATCCGCGCGATGCCGAAGGTGCGCATGTATTCATAACTGTCGCGGACAAACGTCTTCAGCCGCGCATCGTTCACCGCGTCGGCATACCAGAGCAGCCCCAGCAGCGCCTGCGTGTAGGAATGGTGATGGCCGCTGAACTGGCCATGGTCCGATCCCGTGACCGCCTTGGGCGCGGCCTCGGGCGTCCAGAACTTCGGCTGCACGAGGAACCGCGTGAGCGGTCCCGAGAGGTCCAGCCATTTGCGGTCTCCGCCCAATGCCGACCATTCCACCAGCGGACGGATGGCCCGTCCCTGGATGAACACGGACAGCCAGTAACCATTTCGTCCCAGCGCCGTATCCTTGTCATCCGACGGCCCATCGTAGTAATAGGTGCAAGACTGGGCATCGCACTCCCCTGCCTTCGCCGCCTGCGCGTGTTCCTCGGCGATTTCGTCAATGATGCGTTTTAGATCGTTGTTCGGGTCCAGTTGCCAGGCCGTCATCAGCGCCAGCATGGCCACGGAAACGGGCGTCGGTGCCGCCGGATTCATCGTCATCCACGGCGAGGCCAGCATGCCCCGGAACGTTTTCTCATCGATCTCCGCGTTTTCTTCGCTGCCGGACATCACCCGCGCCATAAGCAGTGCCTCGGCGATCTTGCCCCAGTTGGGGGGGCCGCCGGGCATGTCGCTCAGGTAGGCCGGATTGCCGTTGAAGTAGGTGTGTCCATAGGGCGCGTAGTCCGCCGTGGGGTTGAGGAAGCCGGTCAATCCATGCACCGCCAGCCGCGCCCGTTCCGCCAAATCCAGCGTATCCGGCACGGTCACCTCATACCGTTCCCCCTGCGGTTTCAGCATGTTGCCGCGTATCGCATTGCCCGGTTCCATCGCCATCGCAACGGTTGCCGAAACGACCGCCAAAGCAAATGACACCACGTATTTCATTTCACCACATACTCCAAAGGGTAAGAGAGTTCGTCCCTGTACAATAGCAGATCGCCGCCGCGCATGACGCCTGCCCGGGCACATCTTCTCCGTCCGTGTCCGTCCCTGTTCGTCCGTGTAATTGCCGGTTTTTCTGGCCGTCCTCGCGCGCAATTGACAATCCCCGGCCAGGCTCCTATCATGGCGTTTGCCGGGCGCATGGCCCGGCAGCGATCCGTTTCCCAGAAAAGGAGAAGAGAATCATGATAGAACCTGTGACGATTTCGCGGAGAACGATGCTGGCGGCGGGCGCGGCGGCACTGGGCGCGCCCGCGTTTCTGGCGGGTGCGGCCCCCACTTCAGACCCGGTACGGGTGGGCCACATCGGCGCGGGCACGCGTGGCTGGGACCTGATCAAGTACAACGGCAGCGTGGAAACCGCGAAGGTTGTCGCAGTGTGCGACGTGTACAAGCCGCACCTCGAACGCGGCATAGAGGCGGGCCACAATCCCGACGCGAAGCGCTATCACAACTACAAGGATCTGCTGGCCGACCCGAAGGTCGAGGCCGTCGTCATCGCCGCGCCGGATCACTGGCACGAACAGATGGCGATTGACGCGTCCAACGCGGGCAAGGCGGTCTATTGCGAGAAGGGCATGACCACCTCCGTCGAGGCCGCCAAGCGCATGCGCGAGG
>CAIXUF010001323.1 GCA_903922535.1 Candidatus Hydrogenedentota bacterium | reverse complement strand
TGTCGTGGTCTTGCCGCTGCCGCTCTCGCCGACCAGGCTGAGCGTTTTGCCGCGCGGGATGGTGAAACTCACTCCATCCACGGCCTGCACTGCACCAACAGTCCGTGAAAACACACCCTGTTTCACGGGGAAGTGTTTCACCAGGTCGCGCACCACCAGCAGATCGCCGTTCATGGGGTGGTCTCCCCGGATGCGCCCTTGTCGGGATGATGCAGCCAGCAGGCGGCCTGATGGCCGTTGCCGGTGTCGAGCAGCGGCGGTTCGCGAAGCGAACAAACCGGCATCGCGTGTGCGCAGCGCGGATGGAACCGGCATCCCGTCGGGAAGCTCGTTGCGGCGGGCACGGAGCCCGGAATGCTCGTCAAGCGCTTCCCCCGGCTTATGGCCGGAAGCGACGCAAACAACGCCTGGGTGTACGGGTGCTTTGGTTCGGCAAAGAGCGCGCGGACCGGGGCCGTCTCGACCACCCTGCCCGCATACATGACCACGACCTGCTCGGCCGTCTCGGCCACCACGCCCAGGTCGTGCGTGATCAAAAGCACCGACATGCCCGTTTCGGCGCGAAGCCGGTTGAGCAGGTCAAGAATCTGCGCCTGGATGGTCACGTCCAATGCCGTCGTCGGCTCGTCGGCGATGAGCAGGCGCGGCCCGCAGGCCAGCGCCATGGCAATCATGACGCGCTGGAGCATGCCGCCGGACATCTGGTGCGGATAGTCGTCCACGCGGCTGGCCGCCGCCGGAATGCCGACACGGTCCATCAGGGCGATCGCCTCGCGGCGCGCCTCCTTTTTGGACAGGCCCCGGTGAAGCCGGATGACCGCCGCAATCTGGTCGCCAATCCGGAACACGGGGTTCATGGACGTCATCGGCTCCTGAAAGATCATCGTAATGTCGTTGCCCCGGATGCGGCGCATCTCACGCGCTTCCAGTGCCAACAGGTTGCGGCCGTCGAACAAAACCTCACCGGCGGCAATGCGGCCGGGCGGATTGGGAATGAGCCGGAGTATTGAAAGCGCGGTGACACTCTTGCCGCAGCCGCTTTCCCCCACCAGCGCCAGCGTACCCCCGGCGGGCAGGTCAAAAGAAACGCCGTCCACGGCCCGCGCCACACCCTGGTCAGTGTGAAACTCGGTCCGTAGTCCGCGCACGGAGAGGAGGATGTCGGGCGTGTTGCCCATCACGACATCCCCCTAAATCCCCCTTCAAAGGGGGACTTTGATGCCTCGAGGTCAAGTCCTAATTTGAAGCGATGGGAAATACACGCAACGTTCGAAGGCGCGCCTGTCTTAAGTCCCCCTTTGAAGGGGGATTTAGGGGGATGTTTCTTCATTGCCGCAACCTCGGATCCATCGCGTCGCGCAAACCGTCGCCGACGAGATTGAACGCGACCACGGTCAGGAACACGGCAATTCCGGGGAACATCACCAGCCACCAGGCGAAATCCACGTAGCCCTGCGACTGTTTTAATATCTCGCCCCAGCTTGCCGTGGGCGGCGGCACGCCGAAACCCAGGAAACTCAGGGCGGACTCGGTAAGAATCGCACCGGCCACGCCGAAGGTCGCGGCGACAAACACCGGTGTGATCGCGTTGGGCAGAATGTGTCGGAACATAATGCGCCGGTCGGTCAACCCCGTCGCCCGCGCCGCGGTGGCGTAGTCCATCTGCTTCTGCTTTAGAAATTCGCCCCGCACCAGCCGCGCCACACCGGGCCAACTCGTGATGCCAATCACAATCATGATGTTGATGATGCTCGGCTCCAGAAACGCCATGACCGTTATGATTAGGAAGAACGACGGCACACAAATCCACACTTCAATGAGGCGCAGGATTACCACGTCCACCCAGCCGCCGTAGAAACCGGCCAGCGCGCCGAGCACGACGCCAATCAGCAACGCCAGTCCCACCGAGATGAATCCCACCGACATGGAGATGCGCGCTCCCCAAATGATCCGGCTGAGCACGTCGCGTCCGCGGTCGTCGGTGCCAAAGAGGTGAACCCCGCCGGGCGCTTCCAAACGGTGCGCCAAATCCTGCCGCGTCGGGCCGTGGGACACGGGCGGGCGCACCGCCCATTCCCCCCCGCCGGGCGCCCACCGGTCAAAGTTGTTGTAAAGGTTTTCTGCCGTAAGATCGGCGTAGGTAATAATGTTCGGGAACAGGTAGGTGTGGCCGGCCTTCTTCATCAGGATCGGCACGTCGCCCGCCAGGAACGGCGCCGTCAGCGCCACAATGCCCATGAACGCCACCAGCGCCACGCCCAGCAGCGCGGGCCGGTTGCGGCGGTACTGCCGCCATACCAGCCGACAGTAGCTTTGCCGGGCGTTATGTTTGTCTGCGGCGCTCATTCGAACTTGATCCTCGGATCGACCACGACATACAGGATGTCGCTGACCAGCAGTCCGGCCAGTGTCAGCATGGAGGCTATGGTCACCTCGCCCATGATCAGCGGATAGTCCCGGCTAAGCACGGCCTCAAAGGCGAGCCGGCCCATGCCGGGCACGGAAAAGATGCTTTCTATGATGATGCTTCCGCCGATCAGGGCGGGCAGCAACCCGCCCAGCAGCGTGATGATGGGGATCAGCGCGTTGCGCATGGCATAGCGCCACACCACCACGCGCCCGGAAAACCCGTAGGCGCGCGCCGTGCGCACATAGTCCTGGCGCAGGACGTCGAGCATGCCCGCCCGCATGTAACGCGAGATGAACGCGAAACTTCCGTAGGTGAAGCAAAACAGCGGCAAGGCCATGTGCCAGAGCCGGTCCAGCAGCCAGTCGCCCCAGGAAAGGCTGTCCGCGCCGGGCGAGTTGATGCCGTAGATGGGGAACCAGTTCAGGTAGTCGCCGCCGCCCAGAAACAGAATGAGCAGCATGGCCACCCAGAAAGTGGGCAGGCTGTACATCAGGAAGAGGGAGAAGGTGATACCCGTGTCGATTTTCGAGCCGGGATGGGTGGCCGAGTACACGCCCAACGGTATGGAGATGAGATACACCAGCAGGATGGACAGCAGGTTGAGCTGGATGGTGATGGGCAACGCCTCGGCGATCTTTCGGATGACGGGCCGCTGGTCCTTCATGCTGTTGCCAAAGTCCAGTTTCACCAGGCGCATCAGCCATTTCGCGTATTGCACGG
>CAIXUF010001322.1 GCA_903922535.1 Candidatus Hydrogenedentota bacterium | reverse complement strand
GGATCTCGCGATCACCGGCGGCGTCCACACGCCGGAAGACGTAATCCGGGGCATGATGGCCGGCGCCAACGTCGCCATGACCACCTCCGCCCTGCTCAAGAACGGCATCGGCCACCTGACCGTCCTGCGCGACGGCGTTGCCAAGTGGATGGAGGCCAATGAATATGAGTCCATCCAGCAGATGCGCGGCGCCATGAGCCAGAAGAACTGCCCCGAGCCGGCCGCCTTCGAACGCGCCAACTATATGAAGATCCTCACCCATTACGTTGCCGAGACGCCGAGTCGGTAACGCGACGGGGAAAAACACCGCCAAAGTTCAGTCGCCCCGGCAGGGGTAACCTGCCGGGGCGATTTGCGTCTGGAGGAAAAAGGGTGTCCAAAAATAAGGTGGCCCCCTGCCTCAGCAGGGGGCCGGCATGTCTCACAAGAGTCATGCGCAAGGGTTTCGATTGGTTGGACCGCAGGATCGCGCCGTTGGTTTCACTTCCGGGTGCGAAGCGCCTTTTCCAAAGCCCCGGATGCCATGACGACCCGGAGGACGCTGCGAACGCCCGCTTTTGAGCCGGCTGCCGTGTCCGTCTTTTGCGGCCTTGGCGTCCGTTAACCCGTTGCTTGCGCCTTGGCGCAGGGCCCTTCGATCTCTGGGACCCGCGGCATGGCCGCGTACCTGCGCCTTGTGGCGATTTTCTCCGTTTCCCGGTCCAGAATGGCCTTGGCAAGGGCGGCGGCCTTGTCCGAAATCGTGGGCGCCGTCATGGCTTCACGGCAGACCCTTTCGGAAATGTCGAGGACGTACAGTGCGCTGAACAGCCGGTCTGGATTGTCCCGGAGCAGCCCAAGAATCCGCTCGGCAAGGGCCTCCAGCAGGATGTCCCAGTCACGCTCCGCGTTGGCCCGTACCTGCCAGCACTCCAACAGCACTTTGCGCGTGTCGGCAAGAAGACCCATGTCGCCCGAAGGAGTCGGCTTGCTCGTTCTGTGTCCTCCCAAGAATGTACGGTATGGACTCTATGGATGAAATGGACTGGGAACTGTCAGCAGAAGCGGTCTTTCGTCCATACCATCCATATCGTCCATCTTCTTGCCCGACCCTATCGTTCCTGGTTAAAGTTCCTTCAGCGCCACGACCCTGCCCGACATGGTGCTGTCATGCACCGCCTGCACCACCTGCATGTATCGCACGCCGTCCTCAAAGTCCGGATGGTATTCCGTGCCCCGACGCACGGCGCTGACGAAGTCCTCCTCTACGCGCCACTGCTTCACGTCACAGGCATCCTCGGGCCGAATCTCCACCGGCTCCGCCGGGCCTCCACCCCGCGCCAAACGCAGTTCGTCACACAGGACATCATAATGCAGCGACCCTGTCTCGCCGAATACGTCGATTGTCTCGCGCGGTGCGGCCATGACCCCGCTGATCGCATAGTGCACGGCCAGCCCGCCATCCATTTCGGCATCCACGAACACTTGGTCGGGAATGCGCACTTCGCGCCATTCGCCCACGTCGTCAAGCCGTCGGGGGGTGTGGGTCACGCTGCGGGCCGACACGAGCCGTGTGCGGCCAAACCACCGGTGCATCACCTCGGCGTACATGCCCAAGGTCTGCATGTTGAGTCCCGACAGGCGCTCATCCTTGCGCCAGTTCATCGGTGTGGCGGGGTCGCGCCACGCCCCGTTGAAACTGTGTGCGGAAACAAAGCGCGGTGCGCCGATGGCCCCGTCCCGCAACAGGCGGGCAATGGTCTTGTCAATGCCCAGTCCGAAAGGCACCGGGCACAGCATGGCCACCCGTCCGGCCGCCTTTGCCGACGCGCGCATTGCCAGCGCCTCCTCCAGATTCATCGCCATTCGCGCCTGGCAGAAGACATGCTTTCCCGCCTCGAGCGCGGCGACAGACGCCGGCCGGTGCGCACAGGGCCACGCGCCGATAAAGACCGCGTCCACATCCGGACGCGCGACCACTTCCTCCCAGCGGTCATGCGCGTGGGTTATGCCGAACTCCTTCGCCGCGGCCTCCGCCGATGCCCGCGACCGGTTCGCGACGGCCACAAACGCGATGCCGTCCATACGCTGCAACCCCGGCACATGCCGCTGCCGGCAAATCCCGCCCAATCCAATGAATCCAATGCGAAGCGTGTCCATGGCGCAATTGATCTCCTATGCCAACACGGTATCAAGAACGCCGTCCCGGCGCAAAGAAAATCCCACTGGGAGCGCCGGCGCTCCCAGTGGGCAAAGAGAATCCCCCGCCGACCGGATGCCGACGGGGGAGGAATGGCTGTCAGACCGCTCAGCCCTTGCAGAGAATCTTCGGCACCTTGGGTGCGTGGAGGTGCTCAAACGCAGGCAGATCGCCGATGAGCGGGCGGGCGTACTTCACGAAGTCCTCGGTCACATTGTTGCCTTCGGCATTGATGAAGCCGGCCGGCATCTCCGTGGCATGGCGTGCGACGGTGCTCAGCGGGGTCAGGAAATAGGACACCGCATAGTCGGCCTCGCGCTTGATGGCCACGGACCCGTCGCTGTTGTGGCGGATGGCGTACATGGCGGCCTTTTCACCGACAGCGCGGGCTTCGGCCTGGTCCACTTCGGACACGCAGCCGACGAAGGAGCGCTGCAGGTAGCCGAACGTGTCGGAACGCACGCGCTTGATGCCCATGGCCTTGACCTCGTTGGCCAGCAGATCGCCCAGGGCGCCCGTGCCGGAAAGCTGCACGTTGCCGTGCGCGTCCTTTTCGCCGCCGGTGAAGGCCGCGATCATCGGTGTGCCGTTTTCATCAACGATGCCCTCGGACACGGCCACGACGCAGCGGCCGTACTTCTCATACACGCCCCTGACGTCGGCGATGAATTTCTCTTTCACAAAGGCGCGCTCGGGCAGGTAGACGAGGTGGGGGCCGTCGTCCAGGTACTTGCGGCCCAGCACGCTGGCGGCCGTGAGGAAGCCCGCGCTGCGGCCCATGACAACCGCGATGTACACGCCGGGGATGGCCCGGTTGTCAAGGTTGGCGCCGGCAAAGGCCTGCGCCACAAACTTGGCGGCCGACCCGTAGCCGGGGCAGTGGTCGGTGACCTTGAGGTCGTTGTCAATCGTCTTGGGCACGTGCACCACGCGCAGTTCGTAGCCGGCCTCGTTGGCCTGCTCGTTGACAATGCGGCAGGTGTCGGCGCTGTCATTGCCGCCGCAGTAGAAGAAATAGCGGATGTTGTGGGCGCGGCACGACTCGAAAATGGACTTGCAATAATCCACGTCCGGCTTGTCGCGGGTGGACAGCAGTCCGGCCGACGGCGTGGCCGCCACGGCCTCGAAATTCTGCGTGGTCACCTCGGTCAGATCGAGAAAATTCTCGTTCTTGACGCCATTCACGCCGTGCACCGCGCCGTAGATGTGGGTGACCTGCGAGTGTTTGCGCGCCTCGAGGACAACCCCGAAAATACTCTGGTTGATGACTGCGGTGGGGCCGCCGCCCTGGGCGACGAGCGCCTTGCCTTCCAGACGGGACATGATACGCGTCTCCTTCTCAGTTGGGAGTGAAAAAAGCCGCCGGCGCGGCCCATCGGCCGCGTGAAGGGTCCGGAATTATCGCATGCCCGCCGCGGAGTATGCAACCGGCGGAAAGCCGGAGAATCAGGTGGCGCTCTTTGCGATAAAGCGCACGCCGTCAATGTGCTCGAAATGCGCGTCCTGCGTCCAGAGCACGGCGCCGCAACCGCGCGCCGTGGCGAGGATGATGCTGTCGGCCATGGGAAGTT
Organism: Candidatus Hydrogenedentota bacterium; assembly: GCA_903922535.1. The sequence goes on along the minus strand of CAIXUF010001322.1, from coordinate 11,789 downwards.
TCAACTCTCGGCTCAATACCGCCGCACCCAACGCAAGTTCTGTGTTCACAGGAACCACCGTCGCTTCCTTCATGACGGCAACTGCCAATAGTGCCTGGCGCTGGTCAGACCAGTTCAACATATTCCTCAGAACTTCATAAAGGCAAAGTACCGGAACCAGCAGTGTTCCGTCGTTGGCTTCCAAGACTGGCGCAAAAAATGTTGCGTTCGGACCACCCGCCAGGTATTCCAGCCATCCGCAGGAGTCCACAACGTTCATACACGTTCCTCCTCCTCCCTTTCCACCTCGGTATTAAGACCCGGCATGCTGCCCCGCAGGGACTTGATATCCACAACCGGCACCATTTCGACTATTCCGCCAATGCAAAACACGGCGAGTTTCTGACCGGGCTGGATTCCCGCTGATTGCCGGACATCTTTCGGAATGACCACTTGGAATTTTGGCGACACCGTAACCGTACTCATACGAATTCTCCATCGATCCATCTTTCGTAAAATATACCAGATCCCCTGCGGAAACACAAGGAAACGGGGAGATACAGGAACTCCCATCGGCGCGGCGGTTTACGCGGGATCGTCCGTGTTGCGCGGACTATTGGACCCTGCCACAACCGACGCAGTGAGAGCCTCCTGCGCGTCCACCAGGGGCGCGGTCTCAAAGGCCTCGTCCACCATGTCGAGCACGCGGCGGGCGCTGCGGCGGCAGCTTTGCAGCGCGCCGCGCTGCTCACTGCCCAGTTCGCCCATTTCCTCGTCGAGCAGCATGTCGATGAAACCGAGAACGGCCGACAGGGGGGATCGCAGCCGGCGCGCGACGGTCGAGTAAAAGTCGTTACGCAGCGCATTGACGCGCTGAAGCTCCCGGTTGGCCGCTTCAAGCTGCCGCTTCGCCTGGTGCTGGGCGTCCTGAAGGTCCTTCTGTTCGGTGATGTCGCGGAACATGGACACAAAATAACGGCTCCGGTCACGGATAAAGGAGTGGATGTGCATGTCCACGCTGCGCTCGTTGCCGTCGGGCCGGACCATGAGCATCTCATCATGGAATTCGCCGGCGCGGCGGGTGGCGTCCATCCGGTCGGACAGCAGCCCGTCGTCAAAAAGAAATTCGCGAAACCGCCGTCCGACAAGGCCGTCGCGCGGCACGCCGAAGAACGCGCAGGCCTGTTTGTTGGCCTCGGCGACAAACTCGTTCTCGCCGTACACCACGATGGGCTCGGCGGTGTTGTCGAGAATGGTGCGGAGCGTTGTCTCCGACGACAGCAGTTCCCGGGCACGGCGCGCGGCGTCGGCCTCGGTCTGCCGCAGCAGCCTGCCGAGCTGGTGCATGAGCCAGCCGCAGAACCCAAGCAGCGCGAGGTTGGCATAGACGTTGACAGCCATGCTGTCCACGCCGTTGACCAGCCAGTCACCGATAATGGTGAAGGAATACGCGGCGCACACCACCACGGCCAGCCACGAATTCCACCGCCCTCCGGGCGCGTAAACGTTGCAGCCAATCATGAAGAGTATGAACAGCGGGGCCAGCGGGCTCGTGTCCCCGCCGGTGAAGGCGACCAGCAGGATGGCCCGGCCCAGGTACAGCAGAAAATTGACCGGCGAGACGAACAGCCAGTGCCGCTGCGTGTGGAGCACCCAGTGGGTAAAGGCGTTGTGCAGCAGCGCGGCGCCGGCGGCAACGGCAAGCATGGACCCCTGGACCACGCCGGCCCCGGACAGGTGCATCAGCACGACGAAGACATAGAGCAGATAGCGCAGGATGAGCAGGAACAACTCTATCCGGAGCACCACGGCCATCCGGGGCGGGACGCCCCCCGGAGCGGCAGTTCCGGCAAGATCCGGCTCTTTCACTGGTGTCGGCATGGCGGCAACCCTGCCGTTTCGGCCGCGCGGGCGCGGCCGGAACGGCCCCCTTTGTTCCTATTCCTCCTCCAGCGCCTGGAGGATGTCCTTTGCGTACAAGTTTCTGCGGTAGGGTCCCAGCGAGGCAATGTTCTCCAAGTCCTGTCCGTCGCGCGGATTCTTCTCGGCAATTTCGACCGCGGTCCGGCGCGCCAGGATCACATCCGACTCGACGCCGCGCTTGCGGGCGAGACGCTTTCTCATTTCGAGCAGCGCCTCATAGCGCTGGCTGAATCCCGGGCTGGACTGGCGCGGCGCAGGACGCCGGGGCTGCTTGGGCAGCGGATCGCGCCGTCCCTGGGTCACGGCCTGCTGCAGCCGGGCGCCCAGGCGGCCAAGCAGCCTGTCAGAAATGCCGGGCACGTTTTCCACGGGCCCCTTTTCCTCGGCCGCATGACAAGCGATGCGCAGCAGCATCCCGTCGTTGACCACCTTGAACGGGGGCGTGTCGCGACGGCGCGCCTCCTCTTCGCGGAAGATGAACAGTGCGCGGAGAATCGCCTGGGCACGGGGCGGCAGGTCACGCACGCCGCGCACGTGCCAGAACGCCTCGGGATCAAAGATCCGTTCGGAGGGGGCCACGTGCACGATACTGCCGAAGATCTCCATGGCCTCCTCAAAGAGGCCCGCCTCGCGCAGCCGCCGCTCCAGGTCGTCACGCAGACGAAGCAGATAATGCGTGTCGTTGTGCGCGTACTCGAGCATTTCCCCGGTCAATGGACGGCGCGCCCAGTCGGCCTTCTGGTGCTTCTTGCTGAGTTTGACCCCAAACATGTCCTCAATAAACCCGACGAGACCCATCTTGGTGTAGCCGAGCACACGCCCCGCCCACATTGTGTCAAACAGACGGCGCAGTTCCCAGCCGTAGAGCCCTTTTAGCAGGCTCATGTCATAGTCGGCGGCGTGAAACACCTTCTCCACGGACGGGTCGCTTAGCAGTGCCCCAAAGCCTGACAAATCGAGTCCCGCCAGCGGATCAATAATGAAATCCTGATCCTCGGTGGACACCTGGATAAGGCAGATTTGCTCCCGGTACGCGTGCAGACTGTTGGCTTCCAAGTCAACGGCGAAGCGGTCCGCCGCGCGCAACACTTCGAGACACTTCGCCCAAGTCTCGGGCTGGTCAATCCATTGGTACTCCTGATTCACTAACGCTTCCTCTGCAAAAGATGAGGGATAAGGACATACATCCGCGGATGTCGGCATTATACACCCCAGCCGGGGATGGGAAAAAGGGATGCGGCACAGGAGTATTTTGGGCGTATTGAATGCACGGAGCGGGGCAAGGTGTGCCCGATGGTGCCCCCCCCCCCGCCACAGCCACCAGACATGGCGGGACGGGCGGAACGTCGTGTGCCATGTCCCGGCCGGCGAGGTGCCGGAACTGCAGAAGGCCATGGACGGACGAAATCATCCGCGGCACGCGCTTGGAACAAAAAAGGGGGAAACAAGACAGAAACGACCGATAGCCCACCGCAAGAAAAAAGCCGCCATTCCGCAGTGTCAGATGCGTTCGCCCTGCTCCTGAATGGATTCAGCGGTACGGATTGGGGTATTCTTTGGGCCGATTCCCCCGGTACTGAACACACAGGATCTTTCCCATGTCCACGAAGAAACGCGAGGTTATTCTTTCCGGCATCCGCCCGACGGGGCGGCTGCATTACGGCAACTATTTTGGCGCGGTCAAGCACTTTCTGCGGTTGCAGGAGGAGGACACGGCGACCTGCTATTACTTCATTGCCGACTACCACGCGCTGACGACGATTTCGGACAAGCAGGATTTCTACGGCAACACAATCAACATGCTGCGCACCTATGTCGCGTGCGGTCTGGACCCGGTCCGCTCGGTCATTTACCGCCAGAGCGACCTGCCCTGCACGGCCGAACTGTCGCTGCTGCTGGGCATGATCACCAACATCGGCTTTCTTGAGCGCGGCACTACGTACAAGGACAAGCTGTCGAAGCTGCAGGAGGACCCGAAATCCGAGGGCAACCCGCTTTCCTACGGGCTGCTGGGCTATCCGGTGCTGATGGCGGCGGACATTCTGATCGTGAAGGCCGACGTGGTGCCGGTGGGCGACGACCAGCGGCAGCACGTGGAAATGGCGATGGACCTTGCCATTCGGTTCAACAGCCGCTTCGGCGAGACGCTGAACGTGCCGCGGTCCGTGGGCCGCGAGGCGCTGCGCCTGCCCGGACTGGACGGATCGGAAAAGATGGGCAAGAGCGAGAACAACACCATCGACCTGCTGGACGACCCCGCCACGGTGCTGAAGAAGATCAAGGCCGTGCCCACCACGACCGAACCGGCCCCACTGGACACGGACAGCAGTGAGGCCGATTTCGTGATTCCCAAGATGCCGTCCGGCGTGGGCGTGCTGTACCGCCTGCTGTCGCTGCTCGCACCAAACGAGGTGTACCTCGACTTCCTCGACCAGTACCGCAAAGGCGGCAAGTTTTACGGCGGCCTGAAGAAGACCGTGGCGGAATGCGTCTCCAAATTCAACGAGCCCATCATTGAACGCTACAACGACCCCGCCAACAGCGAGGATACGGTGCGCGACTTCCTGCGGGAAAACGCCAAACGCGTCACCCCCGTGGCGCTGGAAACCGTCGAGGCGTGCCGCGCCGCCATGGGCATCGGGCATTCGCTTTACCGCGCGTGACAAAAAGGCACACCTCGGGTAGAATGGACACGATGGACGATTTGGAGAGGGTCAGGTTCCTCTGATCACCCAAGTCCATGACGTCCCTATCGGCTGGCCGTCCATAGTGGTCGCGGCAGGGAAGCGGGTTGCCCCGCGCCCCCTGCACAGATCCTGGCGGGCGGAATTACAGCACCGGGCTCCTGCCTTGGGTATTGACGTGTAACCGTTCATTTGGGCAAGGGTGTGCGATTCCGGGGGTCGGAAGCCATTTGTTCGACAGTTTGTCCATGCGTTCCCATGTTATCCGGCCCTTTTTGTCACTGCGGCGTCTGAGCACTTGCCGCCACCGTTCGATGACTCGTCCGCGGAAAGCGTGCATGCTCCTGTAATTGCGCGGCACCCCATAGTACTGGTAGTGCCCGAGGAGCACCGCCTGCAACCATCGGCCCACGTCGGCTATCCGGTGGTTTATGCGTCTGCGCAGTTCTGTGCTGAGCCCCTTGAGCTTGGCGGCGACCTTTTTCGCCATCGTCTTGCGCACGACGCAGAACTTGCCGTTCCGCGTGGTTCCGCAGATGTGGACGAACCCGAGAAAGTTGAACGTCTCGGGCTTGCCCAGCCCCCACTTGCTGCGCCTCTCTTCGGCGAAGCGCCCGAATTCTATCAGGCGGGTCTTCTCCTCGCTCAGTTCCAGGTTGAACTTGCCGAGCCGCTCCTTGAGGTCCGCGTGCATGCGCTGCGCGTCCTCCCTGCGCTGGAAGCCGATGACGAAGTCGTCCGCGTAGCGCACCACGATGACCTCGCCGTGCGCGTGGCGGCCCCGCCACTGTCCATCCCGTCCACGGATTGTGGACAACCACCGACGGTTCCGGCCTTTCCGCCCGCTCAACCGAGATGGGGCGGCAAAAAAAGAAGGGGCCGGAGCCCCGCGGTGGTCAGCAACCGCGAAGCCCCGGCGATGGGAGGGGAAACACTAGAAGGTAAGCTGGCTTTCAAGGAAGAAGTAGTCGTACTGGTCGTTCTCTTCGCCGCCCCACTGGCGCAGGCCGTTGCCGGAGATGTAGGCATCCTCCAGGCCTTTTTCGCCGATGAAGTGAATCACTCCGCCGCGGAAGATCAGGTCCGCACTGTACTGATAAGAGCCGTAGGCGGCCATTTCCCAGCCCAGTTTCTTGGAGTTGGTGACGGGACCGCCCTTGTCGGCGGAGAAGTAGGCGCCCAGGAACTGCAGTTTGACGCTCTCGGTGGGCGCGATTCCGACGCCGAGGGAGTAATAGTACGTATTGGACAGGTCGGTGGAATCGAGGAACTCGGAATACTCGATGTTCGAGAAGAGCCGGTTGAAGGGCAGTGTGCGGTCATTGGAGAAGAGGCTGTGGTCAGGCTTGCCGCCGCCCGCATAGAAGAAGCGGGCGAAGGGGCGGGGCGACCACATGCAGTCGAAGGTGTAGCCGACCTCGGCGTTGGCGCCGAAAGCGCCGTACTTGGTGTCCGCCTCGCCGAAGCCGGAGGGGCATGCCGACGGCAGGTCGTCCACCGAACCGAACTGGTAGGCCACTTCACCGTGGTAGTCAAACGAGGCAATCTTTCCTGATCCGCGGAGGCCGACCGTGTGAATGTCCACGCCGTTGTGGGTGGGCAGCAGCGCGCCGTCGTCGCGCACAAACATCCAGTACGCATCGAGGGAGGTGTCCTCAATGCCGGTGTAGCTGCCATAGACGGCGTAGAAATCAGTGTCGCCCTTGCCAAAGTTCTGGAAGGTTTCGGCAAGCTTGGATGCCACGGCGTCGATTGAGAACTGATCCGTCTTGTAGGTCAGGCGGACGGCGTCGAAGGAGAGGCCATAGAATCTGGCGGCACAATCGGCGGTGCCGACGAGGAACTGGTCACCGAACTTGAGTTCCTGGCGTCCGACCCGCAGTGTGAGCGGTGTGCCCCACAGGTTGCGCGCTTCGATGTAGCCCTGGTAGAGGCTGACATCGGCCGTGCCGCGGTTGTCAATGCCGGTCAGGTAACTGGAGCGAAAGCCGTCGCCCCAGGCATCCCAAGAATCGAATTCGACAAAGGTCGTGATGTCGTTGGTGAAGTCCGCCTTGACACCGAGACGGGTGCGCTGCTCGACAAAGGCCTGACTGGGAAGCGAATCATACCTGTAGTAACTGCCGCGGATGTGCAGATCTCCGGTCACCTCGACGTTCTGGAGTTCGGCCCAGGCCGCGCCGCCCGCGACGACCGCGAGTGCGCAGAGAAATATCAGGTTCTTTATACGCATTATGCGTGATCTCCTTGCCATGATGGTGTGGATGCTGTTTCGCGGGGCGCGGACACGCGCCCGCAACGGGCTATGGGCATTCAAACGGCATGTTTGATCCCGGCAGAGCGTTCGTGGCGATAATCCCTCCTTCCGTGCCGATAAGTGGATCGCAACCGCAGTGATTCGACTTTATAAAACCCCGACATCTAACAATGGTCTCGGGTAAGCTATTCCAGCAAAGCTCGTGCCATTTGTGGAGGGGAAGCGTGCAAGGGGGTTTCGGCACAGGACAAGCAGCACGCTGCACGGAGTCTGGAACGTCCGGCAGGACCGCAAACACGCGGTTTTTCGGGGCAGGCGGCGCGAAGTGCATGACCCGCACGTGCGCGCCGCGCGGGGTTCGGGAAGGCGGAAGTCGGCGGCGCGCGGCCTACCGCAGGGTAGTTTTGGCCGCAGGACGTACCGAACCGTACTGTGGTGGCGGGAAGGCGGCCACAAAAGGAAACCCCCCGCGGTTTCCCGCGGGGGGTTGAACTTCAGGCTGCACGGGCAGAATTAGAATTTGATCTCGGTCTGGGCGTAGAAGTAGTCGAAGTCCTGCTTCGCGACCTTCGGGTCGCACAGGCTGCTGTCTTTGTCCGTGTCGGAACCGAAGAAGTGCGAATAGCCGCCGGTGAAGGCCAGGTCTTCGCTGTAGTGATAGGTGCCGGATCCGCCGACTTCCCAACCATAGCTGCCCTGTTCGCGGGTGGTCTGGTCCATGTCAAGGAAGGCGCCAGTGACCTTCAGGGACACGCACTCGGTCGGCATGACCTGCACGCCAAGGCCGTAGTAGAACAGGTTGCTCAGGTTCTTGTTGGTGTCAAGGAACGGGCTGTAGGTCATGTCAGAGAACAGGCGGTTGAACGGCAGGGTGCGGTCATTGGACCACTTGCACTTGTCGGGGTCGCCGCCGCCGAAGTAGGCGAATTTGCCGAACACACGCGGCTGCCACGCCATGTCAAACGTGTAGCCAACTTCGGCATTCGCGCCGAAGGTGCCGTATTTGACGTCAGCTTCGCCGTAGCCAAGCGGGCAGGCGGACGGCTGGCCGTTGACATCGCCCAACTGATAGGCAACTTCTGCATCAAAGTCAATACCACTAAACGTGCCAGCTCCGCGGAGGCCAAAGGTGTGAATGTCAACGTACTTGCCGACAACGGTGCTGTCCTGGACCATGAGCCAGTAGGCGTCAAGCGTGATGTCTTCGATGCCGATGTAGCTGCCGTACACGCCGTACAGGTCCACATCACCCTTGCCGAAATTCTGGAAGGACTCGGCAAGCTTGGCGGCGAAGGCGTCAACCTTGAACATGTCGTTGGCGAAGCTCAGGCGGAGGCCGTCAAAGGACAGGCCTTTGAACAGCGGGCCGTTGTCGTTGTTGCCAAGGAGGAACTCACTGCCGAACACCAGTTCCTGGCGGCCGACGCGAAGGCTCAGCGGGGTGCCCCACAGGTTCTTCACGTTGACATATGCCTGGTACAGGTTGACATCGGCGCCGCCGCGGGTGTCAATGCCCGTGATGTAATTGGAGCGGAAATTCTGGCCCCAATCGCCATAGCTGTCGAACTCGATGAAGGTGCTGACGTCGTTCGTGAAATCAGCCTTCACGTTCAACAAGGTGCGCTGCTCGGCAAACGACGTGTTGCCGAAATCACCCATGCGCCAGTAATCGCCGCGAATCTGCAGCTTGCCGCCGACTTCAACGTTCTGAAGTTCGGCAACCGCCACGCCGGCCATGCTCAGCACCAGCGCTGCAATAACCAAAGTTGTAAGCGTACGCATTGTACGTTATCTCCCATTCTATACTTTTAAGTCTTGTTTGGTAACACATTCGCACCCTTTCGGGCACACGACCCGCCACACACGCGGCGGCCGCTTTATTGGCACATCACTTTGGGAGTCGACCGTAATACCGAGGTAAGCCCTTTAGGGCGAATGCTGCTCATTCCTCCTTTCGCCTCGAAGATTATATGCCGGTCGTGATGCTGTTCCCTGTTTTGGCGAGATGAACCCATCCCCAACTAACACGGATCGGGGCGGCACTCCTTCTCGCACTGCTCTTGACACCTATTACGGACCAGAACCAATCTGACCAAGAAAACAATTCCAGTCCGTCACTTAACGAAATCGATTGTAGCACCCTGCTCGTATATTGTCAAGCGTTTTGTTGTGCTTTTTCAGCAGCCGCGGCGCAACAACCACCAGATATTGTGGGTCTCAGGTCCGGGCCACCCGGACCACCACTTTGCCGAGCAGACCCTGGCCCAGGCGGACAAACCCTTCCTGCACGTCTTCGAATCCGACGATACAGCCGATGGCAGGCCTTTGATTCACGCGGTCCAGGAGGGTGACAATTTCGGTCCATGCCGTTTGGGCCTCTTCCGCACCAAAGTGCGCCACACTTAACCCCTCTATTTTCAGGTTCTTATGGATGAGCAAACCCACTGTAATCTCGGCGCTAAGACCCGCAAGCAGGCCCACCACCATGATCCGCCCGCCTGGGGCGGCAAAGCGGACGGCCAGATCCAACCATGGACCACCCAGGTTTTCCACCACCAGCGCGGGCCTGTCGGTGCCCAGGGCGGTCTTCAGTGCCCCGTCCAAATCGGCCGCCGCTGCGTCCACCACGACAGCCGCGCCGCGCTCCACCAGCGCCGACCGGCGGTCGGCATTTCTTGACAGCGCCACCACCCGCGCCCCAAGGGCGGCCGCCAAGGCGACGGTGGCCGAGCCGACACCGCCGGAAGCGCCGGTGACCAGCACGGTTTCTCCCGGTTTCAAATGTCCGCACACAACCAGTGCACGCCATGCGGTAAGGCAGGTAAGGGGACCGGCGGCGGCCTCTTCAGGCGTCCAACCGTCGGGCACGGGGGCAAGCCATTCTTCGGGCACGGCGCTGTACTGGGCCAGCGAGCCCTGCCTGGATATGCCTGTGAGTCCGCCCAGCACGCAAACAGCATCGCCTTCCTTGAACCGGCCCCCCGGCACGGGTTTGACCACCACGCCCGCGCCGTCCCGGCCCGGTGTGAACGGCGGGGTGCCGGCCCGGGGGTATTGGCCTTGGACAAGGTAGCGGTCCGCCGGGTTTAGCGCGGCGCAAACGATGCGCACCAGCGCCTCTCCGGGTCCGGGTTCCGGGTCGGGAACCTGCTCCAGCACCAGATTCGCAATGTTTCCGGGTTGATGAAAGCGCCATGCACGCATCGTTCACGCCTCCTCACGGTTGCGCGGGCAATCCTGGGCCGCCCGCCCGGTGTAGTACAATGGCCCCGGGTCGCCGCCATGCCGCGGCGGCCCGGGACGATCAATGAAGTGTACACACGACAGCCTGCTTAACACTGTCCACGCCGCCATTATGCGCGATGCGCTGCTCGAACCGGGACAGCGCGTGATCGCCGCCGTGTCCGGGGGTGCCGATTCCACCGCGTTGCTGCACGTGCTTGCCGTGCTCGGCTACCGCGTGGAGGCCGCCCACTTCGACCACCACACGCGCCAGGGCGAGAGCGCGCGCGATGCCGAATTCGTCCGTGACATGGCGGCGCGGCTGGACGTGCCTTTCCATGCAGGCGGCGCGGACGTCGGCGCCGAAGCGCGCGCGGCGGGCCGCTCTTTTGAGGACCATGCGCGGCATGCGCGCTATGCGTTTCTGTGCGATGTGGCCAGCCGAACGGACTGCGGCGTGGTGGCGCTGGGGCACCACCGCGACGACCAGGCCGAAACCGTGCTGCTGCGCCTGCTGCGCGGCACGGCGGGCCGCGGCCTCGCCGGCATGCCGCCGGTCCGCCTGGAGGGTCCTGTCCGCATTGTCCGGCCGCTGCTCGACTGCACCCATGCCGAACTGTGCGCGTGGCTGACGGCGCGCGGCGTGCCGTGGCGCGAGGATGCGTCCAACGCGGACCCGGACCATGCCCGGCGCAACCGCGTGCGCCACGAACTGCTGCCCGCGCTGGCGCGGGAGCACAATCCGTCCATCCGCGACGCACTGGCACGGCTGGCCCATGCGCAACGGCTGGACAACGGGCTGCTGGAGGAACTGCTGGACCGGGAATGCGGGCGTCTGAACATTGGACCGGGCATGCCGGAACAGATTCCCGTTTCGGCGCTGCTGTCCATGCATCCCGCGCTGCGGCGCCGCTGGTGGGTGCGGCAGATTGAACGGCTGGGCGGAAAGCCCTATTGGTCACACGTGGATGCGGCGGACGGGTTCCTGGCCGGGGCAAAAGTGGGTGAGCGCATGGATCTGGGTGGCGGCGTCTTTCTCTATCGCGGGCGGGGCATCGTGTCTTTTACGGTACCGCGGACAGGACTGCCCACAGAGGTGACGGTGCTGGCTGTGCCCGGCAAGACCAAGGCGCTGGGCCGTGTGTTTTCCGTGACGCTCAAACCGGCGGACTCCCTGTCACCGGACGGGGCCAGGGCCTGGTGTTCGCCGGAACGGCAGGTGTTCGACGCAGCGCGGGTTTCCGGTGCGCTTTGTGTGAGAACGCGGCGCCCGGGCGATCGCTTTCGTCCTTTGGGTTTGAACGGCACAAAGAAGCTTCAGGATTATTTCGTGGACCGGGGCGTGCCCGAACCGATGCGGGACAGGGTGCCGCTTGTGACGGCAGACGGCACGATCCTGTGGATCGTCGGCCATATGCCTTCGGCCAATGCGGCAGTCACATCGGAAACGGAACAGTTGCTGGAAGTGGAGGTGCGTTATGCGGGTGAGTGAGCAGCCTTTGATACCCGCCGCGGTCCTCGCCGCGCGCGTGGCGGAACTGGGCCGTGAAATAACCGCCGGGTATGCCGGCAAACGCCCGCTGCTGCTGGCGGTGCTCAAGGGCGCGTCCCTGTTTGTCGCCGACCTTGCGCGGGCGCTTCCGATCGAACTGGAACTGGATTTTGTCCTGGCCCGCAGCTATGCCGGCTTACCTGAACTCACCCCGGGCTGGGTGGCCGCCCAT
>CAIXUF010001321.1 GCA_903922535.1 Candidatus Hydrogenedentota bacterium | reverse complement strand
TATCCGCGGGCATGCGGAAGAACGCCGATCCATCCTCCTCCACCGGCACCGTGCCCAGGATGCGCTTCACGTCCCACGGACCGTCCATGCCGACGGCGCCCATCAGCCCGCCCATCTTGCGGTAGGCAAAGCTGTAGGAGATCAGGCGCAGCGCCTTCACCGTCCCGCGCGGGATGCCCGCCAGGCCCGGCCCCGAATAGAGGTCCGCGATGTAGACGGTGGCTTCTTTCTCGCCCGGGCGCACCTTGTCGGGAATCGCGGGCGGCGCGGGCTGTGCCTGCACGGGAATTGGCTCCAGCAGCGCGTAGCCCGGCTCCTCACGGAGCAGCGTCATGTTGTCGAAAACGTCCACAAGGTAGATGCCCCAGTTCGACTGGGGCGTCGGCTGCGACGCGACGAGGAAATACTTGCCGCTCAGCGGGTACGGATGGAGGAACTTGGGCCAGGAGTTGTCGGCAAGGTTGTCGATGGTCACCTGCGGCACCGGCTTGCCCCAGCCCGGAATGCGCTGCACCGCGCCGTCGGTCTCGCTGCGGCCCAGCGCGGGATCCAGCACCACCAGCTCACCCATGCGCGGCACGCCATGGTGGCCTGAGATGATCGCGACCACCTTGGTCGGGTGCCCCGGAATGGGCCGGGCCTGGATGACCGTGGTCGGCCAGTAGGAGTTGCTGCCGTAATACTCCATCTGCCCCGTGCCGTCGGGGTTCATGTGAAAGAGCAGCCGCGTGTTCGCATGCGGCAGGTCGGTGTACTCCCAGCGCGTGTAGAGGATGCGGCCGTTGTTGAGCACAGTTGGGCACCAGTCGTGGTCCTGGTCAAAGCACAATTGCCGGATGCCCGAACCGTCGGCGTTCATGATGCACAGATTGGCCACGCTGTCACTGCCGTAGACACAGGGCACGCCTTGGTAGTTCGCCGTGGATGCATAGATGATGCGTCCGTCGGGCAGGTAGCACGGGTCGTAGTTGTCCACGTCCGCCTCGTCGCCCGCCGTCACCTGCCGCAACCCGGACCCGTCCACGCGCATTTCCCAAACCTGCGAACGGTCGTGCGTGCCGGGCATGGAGAACAGCAACCGGTCCCCGTCAAAGTGCAATTCCACGTCGCCCACGAAACGGGATTTGTCCGGCTTGTAGAGCGTCGCCAACGGACCTTCCGGATGCTTCATCGACAAGAACGCGATCTCGTTGTCATAGCTGTTCAGCGGCAACGAGCAGTTGCCCTGCCAGTTCTGCGGCAAACCCAGCGCGGGGTCTTTGGCGTTGCGTTTGACGATCAGAATGCGGTCGATGGAAGACAGCAGCGGATTGGCCAGCAGCGCCTCGCGCTGAAACGCCGCCAGTTCAGCGGCGAACGCGGGTTCATCGGCAGTGTCCGGCGCATCGGCCAGACGTTTTTCGTATGCGGCGATGCGCTCAAGGCAGGCCGCCCCATTGGGATATGCCTCCGGACCCGCCGCCGTGAGGTCTGCCACGGCGCGATGCAGCGCCGCCAGATTCTGCTGCGACGATGATTGCTGGGCAAAACCCATCCCCGCCGCCAGCAAAAAGAAGAGCGCCAGCGTAGAACAGCTTGAACGGGCAGGATACTTGCACATGGTCACGTCACTCCGGCGGCACATAACCCCACCGTCCTCCGCCACTGCGTCATCATAGCCGTCGACCCCGACGCCGCGCAATGGACACGTGGACGACATCCACCCACGATGGCGGGGAGCCTGCGCCCCTTTTGAGTGCGTGCGGCCATGCCGCCGCTTTTCTTCGCCGGG
>CAIXUF010001320.1 GCA_903922535.1 Candidatus Hydrogenedentota bacterium | reverse complement strand
GCCGCCAGCACAAGGGTTGCTCCGGCCACCTGCCATGCCGGACGTGCGATCGGGTGCGGATAGAACGCCGCCAGTCCCGAGGGCCACGCGGTCTTTGCCAAGTAGAGCACGTACACAACCAGGGCATTCGTGCATCGCGCCGCAAAGGGGACTTTCTCGCCGAAAGACAGGTTGTTGCCGCTCTCCTGCATCATTAGCGTGCTGAGGCCGGAGAGCGCCGCAATCAGAAACAAGGGCATCTTCTCCAAGATCAGCCGGCCTGCTTTTCGAACCATGAACGAGGGGAGGGCGGTGTTGTCCACCCGGCCGAGGGGCCAGTAATCCAGCAGCAGCAGCACAAAGGGCAGCGTCACGACCATGGGTTTTGACATCAGCCCCAGAACAAAGGCCGCAGCGACGGCCGCATACCGCGCTTTGCCGCCACGGCGCGCGTACAGGCCGTAGGCGCCCAGCGCCAGCATCCAGAAGAACGCGCTGAGCACATCCTTACGCTCGGCAACCCACGCCACGGACTCCACGTGCAGCGGGTGCACCGCAAACAATGCCGCCACCGCCGCACTCGGCCAGAGCGCCCCCGTCAGGAGCCTCAACGCCAGAAAGAGCAGCACTGAGGCTGCGGCGTGAACGACGAGACTGGTCAGGTGGTGACCCCACGGGCGCACACCGTACAGGCTGCAGTCGAGCATGTGCGACATCCACGTCAGCGGGTGAAAATACATGGCCCTGTCCGTGACAAACGCCCAGCCGATGGATTCAAGACTCAGGCCCGCCTGCACCTGCGGATTCTCCGTGACATAAAGACCGTCGTCGTAGTTTACAAACTCGTGCAAGAGCGTCTGGCCGTAAATGGCGATGCACGCGAGAACAAGAACAACACAAACGCCCGCCACCATGCCCTTTTGCAAAGGCAGACCGGGAACCGCGGGACGAATCGCGCCATCCTTGACGGTTGATTTCACCCTTTTCTTGTTTGATTTTGTGGAAGCCATGCTCCGCCAAGTCTAATGAATCATCAGGTTGCCTTACAAATGCTGCATGATCCGCTGGAGTATGCCCCCCGTTTCACCGTATATTCTTGGGGTGTTGGGACGATACTCAGGAGATTTTGCGCATGATTGGGTCGCGCTTGCTGGCGTGTTTTGTTGTTCTCCCCGCAGTCTGCATGGCCTTCGCGGGCTTTGCGCGGGCGGCGGCGCCCGCCCCTTCGGCGGACGGCGATTCTCAGAAAGAGCTGGGCGGGCCGAGACCTGTCATGACGGTGGGCCTGCTTCTGGACGGACCGCCGCAGCGGGGCGACGCCGCCGACCGGTTCAAGGCCGAAGTGACGGAAATGCTCGGCTGCGTCTATGACGTGCGCTTTGACCAGCGGCAGGGGGACTGGACGCTGTCCGGCATTCGCAGGGCCATGGACACGCTGCTCTCCGCCCCTAAAGTGGATGCGGTGGTGACAGTCGGCCTAATCGGGTCCATTGACGCCTGCCGCCGGGCTTCGCTGAAGAAGCCCGTCATTGCGGCGCGGGTGGTCGATTCGGAACTGCTGGGGCTGCCCCGGTCGGGGAACGGCAGCGGCGTGTCCAACCTGGTCTATATTGCCGCGGGAAACCCGCTCACGCGCGATCTGAACAAGTTTCAGGAAATGCGCCCCTTCACCAGGCTTGCCTTCGTGGCCAACGGGTCCACCGTGGATGCCATGAAGGGCATGAAGATCGACCTCGCCCAGGAGTTCAAGAAGCGCGGGCTGGACGTGCGCGTTGTTCCCGCCACCGGCGACACCGCCGCCACGCTGGCCGCCATCGCGCCCGACACCGAGGCCGTCTATTACGGTCCCATGACCCATCTCAGCACGGAACAGTTCGCCGCGCTGGCCAACGGCGTCAACGCGCGACGCCTGCCCTCCTTTTCCATGATGGGGCTGGAGGACGTGAAGAATGGGGCGCTGGCAACACTGGTGCCCGACGGCGAACTGCGCCGACTGGCCCGGCACGTGGCCAATTACCTGCAGCGCATCGTCACGGGCGTGCCGGCGGGGGAGCTGCCCGTCGAATTCAAATTGGGCGAGGCGCTGGCCCTCAACATGGAAACGGCCCGCGCCATCGGCTGGTCGCCCGCATGGAAACTGACGGCCGAGGCGGACCTGCTCAACGAGGAGCCCGCCGGGGCCGCCCGCGAGTACAATCTGGTTTCGGGGGTGCAGGCCGCACTGTCGGGCAATCTCGACCTGAGCGAGAAAGAACGATCGCTGCGCGCGTCCGCGCAGAATGTGCCTGCGGCAACCGCCAACCTTCTGCCGCAGGTGGACGCGAAAACCCTGGCAACGTCCATCAGCAAGGAGCTGGCCAGTTCCTTCCAGCCGGAGCGCCTTTGGACCGGGTCCATCGTGGTCAACCAGCTCGTCTATGACGAGATGGCCCACGCCAATGTTGAGATCCAGCAACGCCTCCAGGAGGGACTGGAGCACGAGTATGACGAGTTTGAACTGGACATCATCCAGCTTGCCGCGGACGCCTATTTCAACGTGCTGCGCGCCAAGGCCTTCGAGAGCATCCAGCGCGCCAACCTGCACAAGACCCGCGCCAACCTTGAGATTGCCCGGGTGCGCGAGGAGGCCGGCGTGGCAGGACCCGGCGAGGTCTACCGGTGGGAGGCGCAGGCCGCGCAGAACCGCATCGACGTAATCAACGCGGGTTCGCTGCGGCGGGCCGCCGAATTCCAGTTTAACCGCGTGCTCAACCGGCCGGAACAGGAGAGCTTCCGCCTGAACGAGGTGGGCGTCAACGAGGACATCCTGCTGACCGGCGAGAAGGACATGGTGGCCTTTCTGGCCGATCCCGCGCGCTTTGAACAGTTCTGCAACTTTGCCGTCGAGCAGGGCCTGCGCGAGGCGCCGGAACTCAAGCAGATCGACAGCGGCATCCAGGCAGGCAGCCGCCTGTACACGGCGCGGCTCCGCAAGTACTACGTGCCCACGGTGGGCGTCCAGGCGGAGATGAAGTACAAGCTCTATGCCGGGGGCAAAGGCACCGAGAGCACCCTTTTCAGCGGGTTGATTCCGGGCACCCCCGAAGAGTCGCTGACCGTGGGCGTCCAGGGTTCGCTGCCGCTGTACACCGGCGGCAAGCGCAAGGCCGAGCGCATCCAGGCCAAAGAATCGCTGGCGTCGCTGAAGATCAAACGCGCCGCCGTCGCGCAGAAGCTCGAACAGCGCATCCGAACCGCGGCGGAAATGGCGCACGCCTCCTACACCAACGTTGCCGAATCGCGCACCGCGGCGGAGGCCGCGGCAAAGAGCCTCGACTTGGTCACCATCGGCTACGGCAGGGGCGTGGTCAACGTCACCGACCTGCTGGACGCGCAGACGGCCAGCCACAGCGCGGACCTTGGCGCCTCCGCGACGGTGTACAATTTCATGCTCGCGCTGATGGAACTGTACCGGTCGGTGGCGGTGGTCGGATTTCTGGAACCGGCGGAGCGCCGCAGCCAGTGGGTGGGCGACCTGAAGGCATGGTGCGCGCAGAGCACCGGCGCGTCCACCCCCGCCCCCGCGATGGTTTCCGTCAAGGATGCGTCGGTCACGCCGGAGAAGAACTAACCCATGTTTACCGCGACCTCATGCGGCCATGTCCCACAATGTAGACGCGGCATCCTGCCGCGTTCCGAATTACAACAATACTCAAGAAAGAGGCTGGAAGCCTCTTCTACGTTGGGCGCGCCATGCTTTACGCGATGATGACGCTTGTCGCTCTCCAGTGCGCGGCCATCGCCCAGACACCTGCCGTGGACAGCGGCCGCGCATGGGTTGACGCGGGCGACTACGAGTATTTCCACGTCGTCACCCCGGAGAATCCGTCCCCGCTGATCCAAACAGCCGCGGACGCCTTCTGCCGCTACTGGAAGCAGGCCACGTGCCGACCCATCACCGCCAGCGCCGTCAACGACGGCAAATTCAATGTGTGGCTGGGCGCGAAGATCATCACTGAAGAAATGATCAAGCGCGGCGAGCTGGACGGGCTCTCCCCCGAGGGATGCCTGATACGAACCTACACGCCCGGCCACCGTTACACCGCAAAGGGCGCAAAGAAGCAGTTGCTTGTTGCCGGAACCACCGATCAGGCCACCTTGTACGGCGTGTTCACTTTCTTCACTACAGTGTTCAGCGCGCGCTGGCTCGGGCCCGGCGTGACCCGGGTGACCCCCGCCGAGTTGTCCATGAAAAACGTGGAACTGCGCAGCGATGCGTCTTTTGCCTTCCGGGATGCCGCTGTTTTCAGCCAGTGGAAGGGTCCCGATGCGGAGGAATTCCGCCGGGGACTGCGCCTGCCCGCGAAGCCCACACCGCCCCCGCCCAACATGGAAGCGCTGGCGTCGTTGATTCAGCCCGGAACCGCGGAGCAGGCCAACCCTGCGGAATATGGGTCGGAAGCGGGCGCGGAGCGCATTGCGGAGGCCGTCGCCACGCTCATCCGCGCAGGGAAATCCGCTGATCCGGAGACCAAAACCCGCCGCGCACACGCCGCGTGGCCCCCCGGCACAAACACGTGGAGCCTGAATGCGCTGTACTGGATGGCACCCGTGGCCGCCGCGGAATGCGTCGAGCGGGATGCAAAAGAGGGCAGCCCCGCCGCCAGCGTGCTGTTCACCGCAAACCGTGTTGCGGGCCGTCTGGCCGAATTGTTCCCCGACGCGCCCCTCCGGGTACACATACTGCTTCCGCCGGCGCTCCGCCATCCACCGAAAGCGCTGCGTCCCGCGGAGAATGTGATCGTGCAGCTTTCCGCCTTGGACGCGGATTCTTCGCGGCCCATGGAAGACCCGGCCAATGCCGACTTTGCCGGCGACCTGCGTGGCTGGGCCAGGCTGGGCGGAAAGATCTGGGTGCTCGATCAGGTGGCAAACCGGCGTGACGCGCGCCTGCCCTTCCCCAACCTGCACACGATTCAGCCCAACGCGCTGTTCTACGCGCAAAACGGCGTGTCCGGCGTGTATGCGCTGGGCGGCGCGTCCGGCGCGGACGCGCCCGCCGACCTTGCCGAGATGCGGGCGTATCTCTGGGCGCAGGTGCTCTGGAATCCCGACATCGCCTTTGACGAGGCGCTGCGCGAGTACTGCGATTTGTATTATGGTCCTGCCAGTGAGGCGGTGCTCGAATGCATCGGCATGGAAGAGAACGCCGTGAAGGCGTCGGGCAAGCCGTTGCGCGGTGATGACGTCGGCGCATGGCTCGATGCTGCCGCCGCGCAGCACCTCGCGGAGAAACTGGAGGCGGCGCTGGCCCTGCCCAATCTGCCGCCGGAAACAAAACCGCGGGTGGCTGCCGTGCTGGCGTCCGTCAGGCACGCCGCAGGAACGCACTGATTTTGGATTCCTGTCCTCACGGCCAAGACGGAACGAGGGATGAAGCGCAGCTCACTTGGCCAGGCGGAATCCGAAGGTGCTGATGGCATCGTAGGGCATGCGGCTGACGCGGCAGGCAGAACGGGCGGAGGCGCCGTAGTTGTACCAGTCGCCGCCCCGGAGCACCTGGTACTCCACCTCGGGTGTCACCCATGCGCTGCCGTCGGTCGGCGCGCCGGTGTAGTTGTCATGATACGAGTCCTGGCACCATTCCAAAGCGTTGCCGCTCATGTCATACAAGCCAAAGAAATTGGCCGTCTTCCCCCCGACCACATGCGCGTACTGCTGTTCGGCGGAGTAGGCATTGCCCCGCCACCATGCGTAGCTGTCGATGATGGAAGAGGCCGGATCATCACCCCAATAGAACCGGTCCGCCCCGCCCGCGCGGCACGCATACTCCCACTGCGCCTCGGAGGGCAGCCGGAAGGTCTTGCCCGTGTAGGCGTTCAACGCCGTGAGGAAGGACTGCGCGTCATACCAGGAGATATAGACCGCCGGACTGTCCGGGTCGGTGATGATTTGGTCCTGGCCGGCCCAGGGCGTCGTGCCCATCACCGCCTGCCATTGCCGCTTGGTCAGTTCGTATTTGCCCATCAAGAAACCGTCCAGCGTTACCGAATGCTGCGGCGATTCATCCTTATAGTGGCCCAGTTCCGCATCCGGGCTGCCCATGGTGAAGCTTCCGGCCTGAATCCACAGCATCTCCAGGGGCACACCGCCGGACAGCATGAAGGTCTGGTTGCTTCCGGCACAGGGACCGGTGGACACCTTCAGCGTCACCGCACTGCCGGCGTCCACGGTTTCGCCCGCCGCCGGATGCTGACTCATGACCGCGCCGACGGGCAACGTGTCGTGGCATTCCTGGGACACCGCACCGGCCACGAGTTGCGCGGCGGTTAGGGCAGCGGAGGCCGCCGCCTGGGTCTGGCCGGTCAGGTTGGGCACGTTCACAGGCTGCGGGCCTTTGGAGACGGTCAACGCCACGGCGGAATAGATATCGACGGACGCCCCCGCCTCGGGCGACTGGCTGATGACCACACCCGACGCGACGGTGATGCTGAACTCCTGCGTGATGGCGCCAAGCGTCAGGTTTGCCCCAACGACGAGGGCGGTGCCCGCCGCCGCCTGCGTCAGGCCGACCACATTGGGCACGGTCACGGACTGCGGTCCCTTGGAGACCGTCAGCGGGACGGCCGAGCCGGGACTCAGCGGTGTGCCCGCTATCACCGCCTGGCTGATGACCGAGCCCGAGGCCACGCTCGAACTGTACTCCTGCGTGACGGTGCCCACCACGAGGCCCGCGGCGGTGAGGGTCGCCGTCGCCGCCTCCAGCGTCTGGTGGACGACATAGGGCATGTTCACAGGCGAAGGCCCCTTGGAAACGGTCAACGCGACGGACGAACCAGTGCCCGCCGATGCGCCGGCCCCGGGCGACTGGCTGATGACCAACCCGACGGCGACGGTCTCACTGAACCCCTGCGTGACTTCTCCGATGGTGAACCCCGCGCCGGTGAGGACGGCGATTGCCGCCGCCTGCGTCTGGCCCACAACGTCGGGCACGGTCGCTGGCTCGCCGCCTTTGGAAACGGTTAACGCCACGACAGCGCCGGGGCTCACCGAAACACCCGCCGCAGGCGACTGGCTGATGACCACACCGGAGGCGACGGTCGTGCTGAACTCCTGCGTGATGGTGCCAACGGCGAGGCCCGCGGCAGTGATGGCGGTGCCCGCCACCTCCTGCAACTGGCCCACCACATTGGGCACCGTGCTGGTCTTCGAGGGACACCCTGCAAGCATCAGGCACACCGCCGTCATCCCAATCCCCAACACCCATAACTTACTCTTCATCACACCTTCTCCCATGCAAGAAAAGAGAAACAGCGCACAACATTATGGCGTCCGCACCACACGAAAACCAAAGTCGGCCTCCCCGCCGTCCGGGGTGCCGAAGTTGCGGGAGGCGGAGCGGCACCAGTAGTTGAAGACGTTGTAACAGCCGCCCCGAAGCACCCGGTAGGGACCCCGCGGACTGTCCACCCAAGCCTGACCGTCCGTCGGCGCGCCCGTATAGTCAGTATGCCAGTCATCCTCGCACCACTCATACACATTGCCGCTCATATCGTACAGGCCAAAGGCATTGGGCCGCTTTAAGCCCACCATATTCGCGTATACCCGCCCCGCATTGGAAGCATTGTTGTCGTACCAGGCATAGTCTCCAATAGCCGTGTAGTTCAGGTCGTCGCCCCAGTAGAACGCGGTTGCCATCCCCGCGCGGCACGCATATTCCCGCTGGGCCTCCGAGGGCAGAAGGAAGGTCTTGCCGGTGTGATTGTTCACCGCCGTCAGGAACGCCTGCACGTCATTCCAGCCCACACACACGGCCGGACTGTCCGGATCCGAAAGGACGTAGCGTTGACCGCCCCACGGCATCGTGTCCATCACCGCCATCCACTGGCGCTTGGTCAGCGCATACTTGCCCATCCAGAACCCGCCCAGGGTCACCGCGTGCTGCGGGGCTTCATTCGAGTTGCTGAACTGCTCGCCCGGGTAACGGCCCATCATGAAGGTCCCGCCCGGTATCTTCACCATCACCAGCGGCACGTCGCCCGGCAGCATCACCGTCTCCTCCGTGGCGGGAACGTATTTGATGTAATCGCTGCACACGGCGGAGCAGTTGCCTGCGCCGTCCAGGTACTGCACCCGGACCGTGTTGTATCCGGCCGACCCTGCCAGCGTGTGGGGGCAGGCGGCCTGCACCGGCGTCCAGGCCGTCCAGTGCGCGCCGTCATCGCTGAAACGCATCCGTGTCACCCCGGCGCCCCCGCCATCCGACCAGGTCAGCCCCAACACAACCGAATCGCTGCCCGTGCTCGTCGCGCCGCCGTTGATGACAATGCCGCCGGTCGGCGGCGTCGTATCCAGCAAAATGAAGTCACTGCACACCGCAGAGCGGTTGTTCGCCTTGTCGAGATACTGGACCCGCACCGTCTTGTGACCGTCCCCGCCGGGGAGTATGTACGGACGCGTGGCCGCAAGCGCCTCCCAGGCGGTCCAATGCGCGCCGTCATGGCTGAAACGCATCCGCGACACGCCCGATCCGCCCGCGCCGTCATTCCAGGTCAGCGCAAGCGTGACCGCCGTGATATTCGTGGCGCTGCGGTTGTTGTTGATGACAATCGAGCCCGTCGGCGGCGTGGTGTCCGCGGCATAGCCCGCCGGCTGCGGCAACCCCGCAACCGCAAGACACCATCCGGCCATGCAGAATCCAGCAACCCGCGCAATCCTCTTCATGCCTCACGCTCCTCTCTTGTGCCGCCCAATTGCACAATATGGTGCGCAAGCCCGTGCCCCCGGCGCCCGGCCAAGGGCAACCCGCTTGCATGTCCAAAGCAATTCTAGGCAACAACCGCAATATTGTCAACTGCGCGAACGCCCCGCACCGCTTCAATTTGCCGGAGAATTCGCCGCGCTGGCCCGACTGGAATACCGTTTCTTCACCGGCACCGAAATGCGCCTGATCATGGATGTACTGCGCGACCGCACCGAAGATTTCAGCCCCGAACAGCCCGCGATCCTCCGGGAGACCGCCCGCTTTCGCCAAAAGAAGGCCCGATATCGCCAAGATGTGGCGTGATATTGCCAGGATGACGCGTGATATCGCCAAGATGATGCGTGATATCGCCAAGATAAGGCCCGATATTGCCGGGAGGAGGCCGGTATTTTGCCAGGAAAAGGCCTGTTTTGGCGCCATTTGGCCATTTTTCGGAAGTTTTCACGCCAAGCCAGCGACAGGGAGCCGTGCCTGGAGGAAAGTGCCGCGCTCCCAACGGACCTGCTTCCCTGGGACCGCCAATCTCTTGATTGGCTTCTTTCCCGATGCCAATCGGGAGCCCCGCGACGAACAAGTTCGCCCCCATCGTAAGAAACCGCGAAAAAGCTCGTGCTAAAAGTGCCAACAGTTGGGGCGTTTCATAAGAGATTGGCGCTCCCAGGTATTATTTCGGCGACTACCCGCCGGATTTCTTCGACCTGATCATCATTGACGAGTGCCACCGGGGCGGTGCCAACGACGAGAGCAACTGGCGCAGCATCATGGAGTACTTCACGCCTGCCGTGCAGTTGGGCCTGACCGCCACGCCCAAGCGCAAGGAGAACGCGGACACCTACAAGTACTTTGGTGAGCCGGTGTTCATCTACTCGCTCAAGGACGGCATCAACGACGGGTTCCTGACGCCGTTCAAGGTGAAGCAGATTTCGACCACGCTGGACGAGCACGTGTACACCGCCGACGACCTACTGGTGGAGGGCGAGGTGGAGGAGGGCAGGAGGTACACGGAAAAGGACTTCAACAAGGTCATCGAGATCCGGGAGCGTGAAGCCTACCGGGTGCGGCTGTTCATGGGCATGATTGACCAGCGGGAAAAGACGCTGGTGTTCTGCGCCACGCAGTTGCATGCGCTGGCGGTGCGCGACCTCATCAACCAGTTGAAGACGAGCATGGACCCGGACTACTGCCACCGGGTGACCGCCGACGACGGGAATCTGGGCGACCAGTGGTTGCGCGACTTTCAGGACAACGAGAAGTGCATCCCGACCATCCTGACCACGTCGCAGAAACTGTCCACCGGGGTGGATGCCCGGAACGTGCGCAACATCGTGCTGATGCGGCCCGTCAACTCGATGATTGAGCTCAAGCAGATCATCGGGCGCGGCACCCGGCTCTATGACGGCAAGGACTACTTCACCATTTACGACTTCGTGAAGGCACACCACCATTTCAGCGACCCGGCATGGGACGGCGAACCCCTGCCGCCCGATGAGCCGGAGATCTGCACCAAGTGCGGCTGTTCCCCCTGCGAGTGCGAAAAGGGAACGGCACCGCCCTGCCCCGTCTTCGGAGAGCGGCCCTGCGTGTGCGAGAAGGAGCCGTACCCCGTGTGCGGCAGGGTGCGGTGCATCTGCGGGAAGAAGAAGATCAGGATCAAGTTGGCCGACGGCAAGGAGCGCACCCCTCAGCACATGACGGCGACGACCTTCTGGAGCGCCGACGGCAAGCCCATGTCCGCCGCGCAATTCCTTGAACGCCTTTTTGGGGCGCTGCCTGACTTCTTCAAGGATGAGGAGGAACTGAGGGCAATCTGGAGTGTGCCGGACACGCGCAAGGCGTTTCTACAGGGTCTCGCCGACAAGGGCTTTGGACGGGAACCGATGGCGGAGATGCAACGGATTATCGACGCGGAGAACAGTGACCTGTACGACGTGCTGGCCTATGTCGCGTTCGCCATGCCGCCGGTCGCCCGTGCGGAACGGGCCACCACCGCCAAGACGCAAATGCACGGGAAGTTCACCGACAGGCAGGAGGCATTCCTCGATTTCGTGCTGTCCGACTACGTGCAGCAGGGCGTCGGGGAACTGGACCGGGAGAAACTGACGCCCCTGCTTAAACTCCGGTACAACAACGCCATTGCCGACGCGGTCGCCGACCTGGGCAGGCCCGACGAGATCGGCAGGATGTTCTCGGGGTTCCAGAAGTACCTTTACCAGCCCACGCATGGCGGTTCCCAGCGCTACGGATACGCCTCCGCCTGACCCGGCACCAACAGAAAAGGCCCTGCGGAATTCTTCGCAGGGCCTTCTTATATTCACTGGTGGGCCTTGTAGGACTCGAACCTACGACCAAGAGATTATGAGTCT
>CAIXUF010001319.1 GCA_903922535.1 Candidatus Hydrogenedentota bacterium | reverse complement strand
TATTGGAATCTGCCTGGCATTGGCCCCGCTTGGCGCCTTCGTGGCCGTCTCGGGTGGCCTCTCCTTCACCCCCGAGGTGCTCCTGCTCGCCCTGTTCACCTTCGGATGGATGAGCGGCTTCGACATTATCTACGGGCTGCTGGACATTGACTTTGACCGTGCGTACGGCGTGCGAAGCGTGCCCGCCGCCCTCGGGCCGGTACGCGCACAGGTTGTCGCCGCGCTGACCCATCTGATTTCTGCGGCGGCCCTGGCCAGACTTTGGTACGATCTGGGCGGTGTGCTTTCGGGCCTGGCCCTGCTGGTCGCCATGGTGGCCATGGCGGCGGCTTACTGGCAGAAGATTCCGGTGCATGTCCGGTTCTTTCCCATTTCGGCCATCGCGGGCGTGGCGGGGGCCTTGGTGGTGTTGCTGGGGTAACAGAATATGAGAAACGAACATCCAACGCTCAACGTCCACCGCTCAAGTCCGGATTGTTCTTCGTTGGGTGTTGGGAGTTGAGATGAGGGGACGTTGTAGCGCCGGATGTCCCCATCCGGCGAAACAAATGACGACGCATGGGGACCAGCCTTCGCCGGAAGCTACGGCCTGGCACGCATGCGTCGCTACATCTTGGTTTGAGAGGCTGCAATGAACATGGTAGTGGCATTGACGGGCGCGACGGGAGTGTATGCGGCCAAGGTTCTTATTGAGGCCGCGCCGTGGCCGGTGACGCTCGTGGCGAGCGACCAGGGCCGCGCCATCTATGAGAAGGAATGCGGCGCTTTCGACCTGTTGGCCGCACGAGCGGCCGAGGTCTATGCCGACTCGGACTTGACGGCGCCGATCGCATCGGGATCGGTTCCAACCCTCGGCATGGTCATTCTCCCCTGCACGGCCAACACGCTGGGCAAGATCGCGCAGGGCATCGGGGATACGCTGATCACCCGCGCTGCACACTGCCACCTCAAGGAACAGCGCAAGCTGATCCTGTGTGTGCGCGAAACGCCGTGGTCGCTCATCAACATCCGGAATGCCGAAGACGTCGCGGCGGCGGGCGGGATCATCATGCCCATGTCGCCGCCCTTCTACATGATGGCGGGCCGGGATCCGGCTTCAGTGACCATGGCGGAGTTGCTGAAGGCCTATGTTGACCGGGTGCTATCCGTCATGGGAGATGTTTCCAGAGACAATTGGAGCACGGTGCGATGAGTTGGCCCGACCTGCGCAGTTTCATCCAGTGCCTCGAAAGACGCGGCGAATTGGTGCGCATCAAAGCAGAGGTCGACCCCGACCAGGAAATCACAATTATCCAGCATCGCGTGCTCGCGGCAAAGGGCCCGGCATTGCTATTTGAGAACGTGAAGGGATCGCCTTACCGTGTTGTCAGCAATCTCTTCGGAACCCCGGAACGCGTGCAGCGGGTGTTTGGCCGCCCGCCCGCAGAAATCGGCGGCGAGTTGGCTGTCCTCGCGGAGGATCTGGCGCCTCCCACGGTTTCCGCCGTATGGAAACACAGGAAGCGCCTCTTTCGCCTTCTAACGACACGCATGAGAAATCGTCGTTCCGGTCCCGTGATGGAGGAGATCTTCGAGCCTCCTCAATTGACCCGGTTGCCGTGTCTGACTTGCTGGCCGTTGGATGGCGGACCTTTCTTCACGCTTCCGCTTGTTCACACTGTGGATCCAAAGACAGGGCGAGGCAATTTGGGAATTTACCGCATGCAGCGCTATGACGACAC
>CAIXUF010001318.1 GCA_903922535.1 Candidatus Hydrogenedentota bacterium | reverse complement strand
TCTAGCGGCGGCGCCACACGGGGAGCCGCCGCGCGATCGAGTTGCGCAGCCAGGTCGCTCATGTCGTCTCCGGACGGGATGATGTCATGCGGTCGGGGAAAGTACCCCGATTGATTTGAGGTGTCAAAAGAAATCTCAGCCGTAATCGCTCGGTTTCAGGGGGCGTGCGGTTTTCAGCGCAGGGCGAAGCGCAGGTGCCTGCTGAAGGTGGCGCGTCGGGCGGGTGCCTGATGCTGTGCCGGGCATGACCGCCCTCGGCCGGCGTGTGCGGCTGCGCCAGTGGGATCATCCCGTGGAAGGAGCAATGCCACCGGGAGCGAAGAGGAAGTTGACCGTGTCGAGTGCCGGGTTTTCGACGATGGCGTCCAGTGCTCGGGTGAACGCGCCCGTAACGTCATCGGTCCGCTTGGCGAGCGAGTTGAGTACAGTCATCAGGATTTCGCGGGTCTGAAGGCCCTTTTCAGACTGGGAACCGAAACTGATCTTGCGGGCGATGACTAAAGGGCGCAGTTCGCGTTCAGCGCGGTTGTTGTCGGCCGGGATGTCGCGGCTTTGCGTCCAGTGGTACAGTCTGTCGCTGTGCTCACGGAAGATATTCTGGATGTGCTGGACCGAGGGATGGCGGGCCGGCATGGCAACGCAGGCTTCGATCTGCCTCTTGATGGTGGCGGCCTCCGCGCAGAACATCGCGTCGTCCTGCTGTTCACCGCGCAACCGCATCGCCTGGCCGAGTAAGGGCGAGAACGTCTGAGCGAAAACCGCGCACTCCGCGTTCCCCGGGTTTTCCTCCGGGAGCGTCTTGACGTCTCTGGCCAGATGGGCATAACAGTACTGGATCGCCCCCCGGAAGCGGTTGTAGCCCCCGAACCGATCTACGACCAGTGTGCCGGTGTGCTCGCTTGCCTCTCCGAAGACGTCGGCGGCCACATCGCCGGATCGGGTATCCCGGCATCGGAAGATGCTGATACTGGCCGTGAAAAAGCCCCACGTATAGCCGTTCTTTCCGTCGCAGCGCCAGCCGGTCTCGTCGGCGTGCTTGACTCGCGCGACGCGGTAGTCCAGGACCAGTGCGTCCGCGGCGGGCCTGAACAGAACGGCCAGCGCGTGCATCCTCCCAATGAGGGTGCCTTCGGGCACGCCGAACTGCCGCGCGATGTGCCCGAGCGTCAACCCGTCGACGAAATGCCAGACGGCGGTCTGCGCCAGAAGCCTGTTCGCGCACGAGGAACGCGGGAGGACGCCGGGCGTCTTGCGCCGGAAGGTTTTTCCACAACGGTAGCAGTGTCCGGCTGCGATCCGGATCAGTCGGGTTCTCCGACGAACCGGTTCGCAGTCGAAGAGGGTGCGATCCCGCGCCCCCCAGTCGTCCAACGGGCCTCCGCAGCACGGGCAACGGTCGGGAGCGTCCAGCGTCTCAATGCTGTCGGCGTCTTCCGCGGTGGCGGCGCAACGCCCGTGGCCGTCGTGTCCCGGCACCGCGCCCCCGCGCTTCGCCCGCGCCTCTGGCGTGCCCGACGCCTTGACCAGTCGCTTCGACGATGGCGTGGACGCGCCGAACGGCGCTTCTTTGGCCGTGCGCTCCTGTCGCCGGAGGTTGTCCTTCAGGCGTTTGATCTCCTCCATCTGCCGGTCGATGACTTGTTGCTTCTCCAAACACGCCTGGCAGTACCCCGGATCGGATGGTTGTGGCCGGCCGCCCTTCATGTGCCGGGCTCCCGCGTGCGCAACACCGTCTCGCGCCCGAGCCGGATCAGTGTTGCCTCCAACTTCCGCCCGTTCGCGATGGCCACCCGGATCTCATCGGCATGCTCGGGGCGGACATGGAGACACCGGAGCTTCCCTCCCTCCCGGTAGGTGAAGATGTACGCCGGGTGACCGCGACCCTTGGCGCACGCCCTGCATCCCTTCCGCACGCAGGGCTTCCTGACTTCCGAGAGCGACCCTTTCGCCAGTGGCCAAAGCCCAGCGACCTCATCCCGGAACGCCTGGCGCGGTTCCACGGCGGGTTTGACTGATTGTGCTTTCATGTGTGTATGTATAGTATAATACATACGTGCCCGTCAACACGAAATTTGCGATTTCGAAGTAAGGTCCCTTGTTCTTGATCCCGCAGGCGCAACCGCACACGCCGGCCGAGGGCGGTCATGCCCGGTACAGCATCAGACACCCGCCCGACGCGCCACCTTCAGCAGGCACCTGCGCTTCGCCATGCGCTGAAAACCGCACGCCCCCTGAAACCGAGCCACTACTAAACCTCTCTTTCCCCGCTTGCTCTGGCCCGTGGGCTTTGGTATATTGGCGATTGTTCTTTCGGGCGCCTGTAGCTCAATTGGATAGAGCATCAGACTACGGATCTGAGGGTTGCAGGTTCAACTCC
>CAIXUF010001317.1 GCA_903922535.1 Candidatus Hydrogenedentota bacterium | reverse complement strand
CCATGCAGGCCATGGCCATCAATGACATTCCCAGCATGCAGCAAATCATCATTCTGTTCATGTTCAACAGCTCCTTCTCGTGTTCTTAGCCCATGTCTGTGCCCGTCGGGTACGGACGTTAATGCTTCTGCCTTCCAGATTCTGGATTCTGAATTCCCGGTCTTCTTTCACTTCTGTTTCTGTGGTAGCGGCTTCTCCGGCTCGTTGTTCGTCATTATGGCCTTCCCGCCGCAGTTGCCGCCAACACGGACCCCAAAGGGCCCGTTGTTGCCCTGGATGATGGCGTGTTCAACATTGGGGCCGAGTTCGACGTCCACCGGGTTGGCTGTGGCGAAGGTGGAATTGTTGATTTGCAGACGACCCGCCCCGGCCTGGACCAGCGCGCCGCCGTCTTCTTTCCAACTACTAAAATAACAGTCGGTGAACGAGGTTGTGCCTTTGCCTTGAAGGACCGCGTTGTGCAGGGCGGGCCCCCAAAACGCGCAGTTGACGAAGCGCACATTGCCGTCGCAGGTCGGCGCAATGCGCACCTCGACCGGGTCCGTGCCAAGGAATGCCACAAACTGGCCGCCCGTAATCAGCAACCCCATGGGCTGAATGGCATCGACTTGGACGGACGTCTCGCAGGCGTCGGCCCCGTTGGCCGTGAACTGGCCGTTGCACATGCCCGCGTCCGTCTTGATGAAGCGCCACCCGTACTTGGCCGGAAACACGAAGTTGTTGGTCGCATACTCCCAGTCGGTCCGGCCAAACACGAACGCCTCCAGGTTGGCCACCATATAGTTCATAACCTTTTCGCCGTCACCGCCTGTTACCGCGTCGCTCCACCAGTGGCAATGAAACTGGACATTCTCGACGCGGCCGATGTCCGTGCAGTTGTCAACAAACAGGCCGCGCCGCAGCACGCAACCCACCACGCTGCGAATCCGATGGCGCACATTGGGCTCGGGGCCCACTTTGATGCCGTTGTAACTGTTGATGAACGTGACGTTCTCGAGGGTCGTGTCGAACCCCTGCATATGGCAGGTCCACGAATAGGGGTGAATGTCGTCGACTTTCTGTTCCGGATAGAACACGGTGATTCCCGTGACGGTGGTGGCGTTGGTCATCTCAAACAACGCGGGTGCGTTTTCGTCATCGCGGCCGCCCGTCGCCAGCAGGATGGTGCCGGTCAGCGGCGTGATCGACATAGGCGCCGTGCTGGCCCCTTTGAGCGTCACGCCCGGTTTCAATTGAAGGCTCCCGGCGACGCGGTACCGGCCCGGCGGCAGATAAACAGTGCCGCCTTTCTCCGCGGCACCGTCGATCGCCCGCTGGATGGCGCCCGTATCGTCTGCAACCCCGTCCGCCACCGCCCCAAATTCCCGCACGGGGTACATGCCCTCTAGGGCGCCGTTTCCTTTCTCAACCGCTGCCACCAGATGCGACGTTGCGCATCCGGAAAGAATCAAGGCCAGTACGGTGATTCCCAGACGCGTCATGATTTCCTCCTGCCAGACCTTTGGTTGTCAGTGTCTGCGGCGTCAAGAATTAGGGGGCAACGACGGACAAAGTGAGCGCGCGACAGGGGTATTATGTGGCAGTTGACCCGGGCAGTCAAGAATGTCATGGAGACGGACGCGGGAACGGCCCAGTCGGCTTTTCTTGCCTTCATTTCCGGAACCTGACACTCGTTCGGGTCGGGAATTCCCTTGGCGGACAGTTTCCCACCACTTGCCAATCTGGGCACGGCGAACCTTAACGCACTATACGGCAGGATGTTGCGCCCGAACCCGAACCAATCCAGGGTTACGTTCACGTTTGCCGATGACCTGCGGCGCCACGGGGACGCGGCAAAAGCCGTGCGCGACGGCCTGCCGGAGTGAGTTCATGCCGGAGGGGTATGGCGTGAGGTGCCATGCCGGGGTGAAAAGTGGGTGCCTCCTTGCCAGTCAGGACAGCCGGCAACGGGGTGGGAGGGCATATTCATTGAACAGTTCACTTGTGATACGGGCCGCACCACGCCTGACCGGCGGTGAATCTTCAGGCAGAAAGTTTCACACAGAGCTTGACAAAACCGCTAAATGGCTCCATAATTGTTACACCGGGTGCAACACTCGGACAGCCACCCGAAGTTTTGGACTGCCGGAGAGAGGTTGCACTTGACAGCCGATAAGGAAAGAGCGACGCCGGATCAGCAAAGGGGAAAAGCGGAACAATTCTTGGTCAATCTCGTGTCCGCGCAGAGATGTATTCAACTGTACCCGGCCAAGAGTTCCATGATCGACGAGGCCATGGCCAAGCTGGGCTCCGGTTTGGATGACTTATTCAGGACGACTGCCGAGCCGGTGGTTCTGGGTGTTGTCCGGGACCAATTCGTTGATGGCCGCACGGTCATTGCTTCTGGGCACGAGCCCATCAAACGATTTGCCGCACAACTGTACCGCTCCCAAGTCAAGATGCTCAGCGTCGCCCCGGGTGTGACCATGGGGGAGTTGCAGCGTTTTCTGGGGCTTGTCGGCCAAAGACCGGAGGAAATCCTGGCGGCGGGAGGTTTGGCGGCACAGATGGCCGAACTCAAGCTCCAGCATATCTCGATCGAGGAAGCCGCTGAACTACAGTTGTCTGAGAAAGAGAAGAAACCGGATCAATGGGACATTCTGGACTACCTGAAGAGCAAGCGCGAAGGCGGGGGGGCAAAGGGGGCGGCGCGCGGGGGAGAAGGGCACGGCGCTTCTGAGGGCACCGTGGATTCAGCGGAATTGGCGGATTTCTTTCGTAGTCTGGCCGAGGGGTCGCCGGAAATGGCGCAATACCTCCGCAACACCCTGGAAGACCCGAATCGGCTGACGGAAACGCTGAATTGCCTGGCCGGTTCGCGCCAGCGATCCGAGGCCGATGTTTCCACCGATTCGCTGGAGGCGATGAGCCAGGCTTTCCGCCAGATTGCCGAATCGGTCGCCTCCATGCCTGAGGACGCCCGAGACATCTGCGCAAAGAACGTGGCCAAGGCCCTTGTTGAAACCGACGCCTCAGTTCAGAAACAGTTCTTGGAGAACGTCCTGCCGGAGCAGGTGGGGCGCTTTGACGCGGGCGACATGATTATCGCCTCGCTGGGGGACGAAACGGTTTCGGACATTCTGGCAGAACATGTAATGTCTTACGAGGGGTCATGGCGGACCCTTGAGCATTTCCTGGACGGGCTTTGCGACGGCACCCAGCGCAGCACAAGCCTCAGGGAGGCTGTGGCCGACAGCGTCGCGAATTCGCAGGAGAAACTGTCCAGGCAGACTGCCTCGCTGCCGGAATCTCGGACGGAGCCCTCTGCATCGCAAGACGTCACCTATGGACCCGTGGCGGAACGATCACAGGACTATACGGGCGTTCACTTCAACCAACTGGCGCAGCAGTTGAAGCCCGAACGCCGCCAAACGGAGAGCGTGAGCGGGCAGTTGGTCGAAGACTGCAGCCTGAACGCCTCGACCTACGCGACGGATTTGGCCTTGGCGCTTCAGAACCGCGGTGATTTCGGCATTTTCGCGGACAGCACCGCCAAACTCGTGGCCCAGTCCCTGGTGGACTTGTTTGAGCAGAAGTCTTTTGACACGATGCTGCACGTGATGGAACAGGCGCGCGATCATGAACCTCTTATTCCGGGGCTGCTGGATTTGAGCCTGGCCGGCTTTCTGAATGAGGAGCGGCTGGACAAGATGATCAACATGCTGCGCTTTCTCGATCCGGCGTCGGCCGAGTACAAGTCTGTCGAGCGTGTGCTGCGGCTGTCAGGCGAGCGGGTCGTCTCACGCCTGTTTGACCGTTTGGCCGAAGAGCCGGACCGCCTCTCGCGCATGTTTCTGCTGCAGACTCTCGTTGACATGGGGACGGAGGCCGCCGAGTTCCTTGCCGGGAAGATTGGCCATCCCGCATGGTTTGTGAACCGAAACATTGTCTACGTCCTAGGGAAGGTGGGTTCAGTGTCGGATGTGGGCACACTGATTAGCATCCTGCATCATCCGGAGCCGCGTGTGCGGACGGAACTGGTGCTGGCGCTGGGGGCGATTGGCGGCGCCAGCGTCGAACGCGCAATGCTTTCGCTGCTGGCAGATTCCGAACCGTCCGTCGCGGAGCTGGCGGCGGGTTTCTTGGGTCGCTTCGAGCCCCGGCACATGCTGCCTGCGCTCCGCGCCAGGCTGCTTGACGACCGCAAGTCCCTGTACAACAGGCCCTATGTTGTGAACAGGATCATGCGCGTGTTTGAAAAGCACGGCGAAAAGGGCGACCTGAGGATCCTGTCGAACTTCCGGCCCTCGTTTCTTCGTTTCTATTCACGCACAGCGCGGGCAGTCGCCAGGGACTGCGCCAGGGCAATGAACCGGATCAAGGATCGCATGGAGAAAGGCGCGCCCAAATGACACCGCCGGAACGCCCCATGCCGATGGAGAATCTGATCCCGCTGTTGAAGGCCGCGCGCAGCCAGGCGCGGCTGCTGCCCGCGGACCATCCGAGCGTGACCAACGCCGTTCGTGACCTGCTTGCCAAGATTGATGAGGGGCTGCGCCAGGCGCCTTCGGTGATGCTTTCAATTCTGGGCGGCGAGATATACCTCGACGGCCGCTTGCTGGCCCACGAAAGCATCGCATATGCGGACGTGGTGCGGGAATTGACGGACGGGAAGTTGGACAATCTGGTGTTTTCGCGGGGACTGACCCGTGACGAACTGCTCCGGTTCATCGTTCTAACCAACCTGCATGCCGACGTGACAAGCGGCCGCGGCGGGTGGAAATCAGTCCTGGAAGAGGAAGCCATCCGCCATATCAGCACGGATCTGGTCGTGGGATTTGAGCAGTTCACGGCCGAGCCGAGCGAAGGCGAGCGGGCCGCAAAAGAGATGCACAAACTCTGCCTGGACGCTGTAATCACGTCGTTCAACGAAGTGCGTGAAGGGCATCTTTTCGACTTCCGCGCGATCCAGGCGCACGTGAGGAAATTCACGGCGGCCCTCATGGACGACCAGCAGATCTTCCACAACCTGATCACAATCAAGGACAAGGATCAATACACGTTCCACCATTCGGTCAACGTGGCGGTCCTGTCCCTCTTGATGGGGTTCAGGCTCAAGATGGCCCCCGAACTCCTCGAGGTGGTCGGCACCGCCGCAATGTTGCACGACATCGGCAAGATGCACATCCCCCCGGAGATCCTGAACAAACCGGAAGGGTTGTCCGAGGACGAATTGGCGATCATGCAGAGTCACAGCATCGAAGGGGCCAAGATCCTGCTGCAAATGCCCGACCTGCAGGCATTGCCCATGGTGGTGGCCGCCCAGCACCACGCCAAACACTCGCTCGGCGGCTATCCGGACTTTTCCGGCCTGGGCCGGCTGCACATGCTGACCGAGATAGTAATCATTGCCGACGTGTTCGACGCGCTGACTTCCGATCGTTCGTATCGGAGCGCCATGATGCCCGACCAGGCCATAAAGATCATCGCAGACGACAGTGGCAGTCATTTTCACCCGGCGCTGGTAAAGGTGTTTGCCCAGTTGTCGGGAATGTTCCCCATCGGGACGCTGGTTGAACTGGACACGGGGGAGTTGGCCGTGGTGGTCCGCCCCAATCCGGCCGATCTGTACCGGCCCGGCGTCAGGATCGCCAGCCACAGACCGGGCATCCCCCCGGACCCAAACGAGGTGCAGCTCTCTGAAAGGGACAACGGCGGCGGGTACAAGCGCAGCATCGTACGATCTGTCGATCCCAGGGAACGCGGTCTTAAGATACCTCCTTTGGCCATGGGAGGGATGTCCGGCTCTCCACCGAAGCAAACCGGGTGACGGATCATCACGATTGTGGCTCGCGACCATCTCCGGCTTTCCGCAAGCCCCCAGGGTTCTCTTGACACGCTGGCCACGCGCCCACATAATGAAGATGAAGATGAGGATATTCAGACCAGTACAGGGTATCCATATTGTTTTTCAACCGCCGCGGGCAAATGAGGAGAGTGTCGATGCAGACTTCGCTCTCGGGTATGGGGTTCGGGCAGGACAAACGCCCGTCCCATTCCGGCAGTTTGTGGCGTTCCGGCGCGGCGCGCGAGGTGTCATGGGGTGGATGAACAGCCACAGGAGGCGGGTGTCGGTTCCGCGCCCGGCCCGCAAAGACGTGTTGAGGCAGTCATTTGCAGTGTCCTGGTTCTCGCGTGTGTCGCCGTCTACGGCCGCACACTCTCGCATGATTTCCTTAATTATGACGACCCTCTGTATGTCACGGAGAACCACGCGGTCCAGACCGGACTGAGTTGGGCCAACCTGGTCTGGGCGTTCACCACCGACCGCGCCATGTACATGCACCCGGTCACCTGGATAAGCCACATGGTTGACTGTGAGTTCTACGGGCTGCACCCGTGGGGGCATCACCTCACGAACCTTATCCTCCACGCAATCGACTCCGTCCTGCTCTTTCTCGTTTTCGCGCGCATGACCCGCCGCCTTTGGCCCAGTGCGCTCGTGGCCGCCCTTTTCGCCGTCCACCCGCTGCATGTGGAGTCGGTGGCCTGGATAGCCGAGCGCAAGGATGTGCTCAGCATGCTGTTTTGGACGGGGGCTCTTGGCGCTTATGCCTGGCACAGCCGCCGTCCCGGAGCCGCACGGTATCTGGCCGTGACGCTTCTGTTTCTCATGGCGTTGATGTCCAAGCCCATGGTGGTGACGCTGCCCTTTGTGCTGCTGTTGCTGGACTACTGGCCCCTGGGCCGGGTGGACCGCGCAGCCCCCTTCGGCGGCATGGCACGACGGGCGGCCCGGCTGGCGGTGGAGAAAGTCCCCCTGTTTCTGATGACCGCCCTCTTTTGCGCGGTGACATTCATGATGCAATTCCGCGCCAACAATCTTGCCTTCGGCGAAAAGGTCCCCTTCACGGCGCGGTGCGCCAATGCCGTGGTGGTCTACGCGCTTTATCTGATGAAGACCCTGTGGCCTTCGGACCTGGCGGCGTATTACCCCCATCCGATCACCCGTCCGCTGTGGCAGGTGGCCGGGGCGGCGGTGCTGCTGGCCGCAATCACGCTGCTCTGTCTGCGCCAGGCCCGACGTCGTCCCTATCTCATTGTCGGCTGGCTCTGGTATTTGGGAACCCTTGTGCCCGTCATCGAACTGGTTCAGGCCGGCACCTTCTCCCACGCGGACCGCTACACCTACATCCCGCTCGTTGGCGTGTTCATCATGGTTGCCTGGGGTGCCGCCGACCTGGCCGCGGCGTGGTCCGTGCCAAGACGGGCCGCGGCCCTGGCCTCGGGCTTCGCACTGACCGTGCTGGCGGCAACCGCGGGCGTTCAGGCCGGCTACTGGCATGACAGCGAGACCCTTTTTCGCCATGCGATAGACGCCGGACACGAGAGCGCCGCCGCCTACAACAACCTTGCCGTGCTCGCCATAAGCCGGAGGGGGAATGACGAGGCCGAGGCTTATCTGAAGAAGGCGCTGGACCTGAAGCCGGATTTTGCCGACGCACTGGCGAACCTGGGCAAAATTACCCTGGACGAGGGGCGTTATGACGAGGCCAAGACCTATCTGACAAAGGCTTTGGACCTGGGACCAAACCAGGCGAATGTGCTCAACAACCTGGGCGTGCTTGCCACGAACCAGTGGCGTTTGGACGAGGCCAGCGCCTATTATATGGAAGCGTTGAGTCTGAAGCCGGATCATGTCGACGCACTGAACAACCTGGGCAAACTCGCCCTGGATCAGGCGCGCTATGATGAGGCCAGCACCTATCTGTCAAAGGCCTTGGCGGTGAAGCCGGATCATACGGGCGCGCTCAACAACATGGGCTGGTGCCTCGTGAATCAGGGACAGTACGCCGAATCCGAGCACTACTTCCGGAGAGCCATCGAAATAGACCCGAAATTCACCAATGCAGTGAACAACCTGTCCATCGTGCTGGCGGTGTTGGGACGCCCGGAGGAGGCCGGCGGCAATGCCAAGAACGGCGCGGAAGAGGGCCAGTCCAGCGCGGCAAAGAAAGAATAGACGGATATACGGCAGCCGGCTTGCGGGGTATTGCCCTCATCCGTCGACTTTCATGGGCTTTATGGGAGAGAGGGGCAATGTGCCCAAATCACCCGCCGGACCAAGTCCATGTCGTCCATCCAGTCCATCCTGTCCATTGAGTCAAGGGACGGACGTTGCCAAAGCCGCCGTGCCCTACTTGCAGACCTGTTTCAGAAGCACGCGGACCGAGGTGTGCGAGGTGTTGCCGAAACTGTCCCTTGCGGTCAATGTTATGTTGTGGTAATTGTTGCAGCCGGGCGCGTCCAGCCACACCGTAAGCGGCGATCCTGTGCCAAGGGACGTCACGCCGGATATTCCTTCGAGTGTGGTGCTCCAGACGAGACTGGCACCCATCAACGGGCCGTCTTCGGGATCATGGGCGTTGCCCTGGAGTTCTATCTGATAGCGGTAGACACCGGGGGGAACCAGTGTGGCGTACACTTCCAGGCCGTCGGGAGGCTGGGTGATGTTCACCGTGTCCGGGGGCAGGTTGGCGGGGTTGGCCACGGTCGTAATCAGCACACTGTCCGTGTTGCTGGCGATGCCGTCGGTTCCCTCCAGGCCAATCGTGTGAATTCCGAGGCTCAGGGTCCCTCCCGGAATGGTGAGGTGATGGCCGGCGCCATAAAGGATCCCGTCGATGAACCAGTGCATCTGGGCGTCGCTCAGGGTGTGATCGGGGAGATTGTTGGGATCGTGGCTGGTTGCCGACAGCGTGACGGGGCTGCCCTGGAAATAGGCGCTTCCCATCAGCGGAGATGTGATATGAACAACCGGGGGATCATTCACAACGGTGATCGTGACGGAGTCGTACGCCGTGAAGCCTCCGCCGAACGCGGCGGTGGCGGTGATCGTGTGGGTGCCGAAAGACAAATCGTTGCGGCTGGCGGAGGCACCTGAGCCGATGACCCCGTCGATGCTGCTGGACCAGGTTATTGTGGGTGTTCCCCGGCCGCCTTCAAGGATGAAGGCCTGGAGACCGATATCGGTTCCGCGCGAAATTGAGGCGCCGTCCGCGGGGGATTGGATCTTGATCAGCGCACCGAGCGCCTGGCGCACGGCCGCCTGGGCGTTCACATACCGGGGCACGGAGCCGTCCGGGCTGGTGTGGGCCGTGCTGAACAGGATGTTGGCCACCTCATTCTTGCTCAGGGCAGGATTGGCGGCCCAAATCAGGGCGGCCACGCCCGCCGTATAGGGCGACGACTCACTGGTGCCGCTTATGGCATGGCAGTAGGTGCCCGGCGCGGGAATCACCGTGTTGGGGTCGGCCCCGACGATCGTGGTGTAGGGCGCGAAAATGTCCACATCCTCCGGCCCGTAGTTTGATCCGCCGTCGCGGTATTGGGAGTCCTTCGCCAGGCCGCCCACGCAGATTACGCCGCCGTTCTCGCAGGGCGTGATCCAGTCCTCCTCCCAGCAGACGATAAAGCAGTCCTCCTCATCAACATTCCAGCCGTTGTTGCCCGCCGACGCGAAGAGCAGGGCGCCGGCGGCGCTGGCCGCGGTCGTGCACACGTTGAAGGGCAGCACGGACCAGGACACGGCTGCGGGAACCGCCGCGCCGTAGCTCATGTTGATGATGCGGGCCCCGTGGCTCATGGCAACCGATATTGCGCGGATGCTGGTGAAGAAGTCATAGTAGGTGAAGACCAGCACCGGCTGCGCCACAGGCCCCCCGGGCCCCGCCCCGCCATAGCCGTTGTCGGGCACGCCCATGGCCGAATCGATGCTGCCCGTGCCGTGCCAGGGGCATGCCGAATCGCCGCAGCTTCCCAGATTCGCCGTGCCGACGGCGTCGGTGAAGGGCACGTTTGAATAGGCTTCCCAGCCTGCCGGCACGTCCAGGTTGCCGGTTAGGGCGAACCCCATGTCCAGAATGGCGACCTTGACCCGGTTGTTGATGCGTCCGCTCTTCTCCAGCAGCCACCACGCGTCGGTGACGCCAATGTCCTGGGTGCTGCCCGAGTTCAGGAAATTCCAGTCAAAGGCGTTCGAGAGGAAGTAGGGTGTGCTTGAATTGAAACCGTCGGTGCCGTTGACGGCCAGGGGGGCTTCATGCGTGCTGTGGTCCGCTATCGTGTCGCCCTGCCCAACCCAGTTGACGCCCACGCTCAAGCCTGCGGCGGCTTCATGGGCACCCGCCGCCAGAAGATGCAGTCCTGCGTCGCTTGACACGCGGCTGGCGCCCCGGCTGTGGGGATCCAGCGCGAGGATGTCCGCCTGTAGTTGTGCAGCGTCCGCAAGATCGGTGTCGATG
The DNA here is from genome assembly GCA_903922535.1 of Candidatus Hydrogenedentota bacterium. The sequence goes on along the minus strand of CAIXUF010001317.1, from coordinate 4,112 downwards.
CGCACCAGGTGCACGGCGGGCATGTCGATGCCCGAGGCGGACGGATAGATGGTCTGAATGAGCGCTCCATTCCAGCGGCTCAGAAAGCCGCTTAATGCCGCTGAGTCGTTTGTCATAAGCATAAGCTCGTTTTCCACAAACTCGGCCTGACGGCCGCGCTCATCGAAAATGGTCGCCAGCGGGCGCGGCATGCCCCCGTCTATTGCGGGGGGGGCCTGCGCGGCGGGCGGCGTTATACCCGTGTCCACCGAAATGGAGAAATCCGAAAGCGGGGCCTTGGGCGCTGCCGGTCCCAGGCAGAGGCTCCGGTCATCGGTGAGCGCATGGTACCCGGAGTTGTAATAGGCCAGACTGCCGTTCACGGCGGTGGCGGCGGGGGCCCAACGGAACCAGCAGTTGCCGTCGCCGGTGGAAACTATGCTGACCCAACCTGCCGCAAGGTCCACCGGGGAAGGCAGGGTCACCGAATAGCGGTGCACGGCGGTGGCACCGCCGCCCAGGTCTATCGTTTCCCCGGTGTCTTCAGCCTGGGGGGGCAAATTGAAGGTTGCTATTTCCTCGCCGGGTTGTCCGGCATCGTCGGCAAAAAAGGTCAGGCGGAAACTGTTCGGAACCGGCGTGCAGGAAGCCCCTGCCGAGTCCAGGGTGACGCCCCACCATGCAAGCTCCCCAATGGGTGAAGACAAATTGGAGAAGTCTTCATAGGCAAGGCAATAGGAGCCTTCCGCGCTTAACTGATACCCGGCAGCGACGTTCGGCAATTGGCCAAAAATCGAAGCGGCAGGGCATTCAAGCAAAGGCGTACCGCCTTCCCCCTCGTGTTCGCCTTCCCCTTCGCTTTCCCCTTCGCCTTCGCCTTCTGGGGAGTGCGCAACAACGGTTACAGTGGCAGTCCCCGCCTGGCCGCTGTGGTTTCCGGCGGCGCGGACCGCAGACTGTCCAACGCTCAACCCGGTGACCAGACCGTTCTGGTCTACTGTGGCGACTGCGGGATTGTCCGAAGTCCAGGCAAAGGCGGTGTCACGGTTGGAGGAGGATGCCGCCGACAACGCGACCGTCTGGGAAACCTCTATCGTGGCGGCGGTGGGGGTCACGGTGATTTTCGCCTTACATCCGCAGGCGGTGACGATCAATACCCCAAGGCCGATGAGACACAGAGCTTTGCGAAGACCCCTCAATGTCATGACAATCCTCCTGTTGTTTGGGTGGATGCCCTCCCTTTGGCGATGTCAATTGGTCAGCCGACTGATTTGACCAAGAGGACGGGACGCATCTTCCACTTTGCCACTCGCGCCAAGACCGAGTGTAAGCTTAGCACGAAGGTCATATGTTGTAAAGAGCGAAAAACGGGCGTCGCGGATACGATAGAAATTCATGGTGATCTTTGCAAAAAGTGCCATCACGCCGTGGGGAACTTTCTTGGGCGCTTACCACCCTGTCTGCCATTGGCCTGACCCGGTCGAACAGTATGGTCTGACTTTCCGGTGAATAGAATTGGACTGCGCTGCCAAATCCAGACACCCACAGACATTTTATGGCCCCTCGCCGGATCTACCTGTGGCCTCCTCTGCCGCCTCCGCCGTGGAACCCACCGCCACCACTATGGAACCCACCGCCGCCGCTAAACCCGCCTCCACTGCTGAAACCGCCACTGCTAAGGAACCCACCGCCATTGCTGAATCCGCCGCCACCGCTCAAGTTCGAGGGCGCGCTGTGAAAGGAGGGTGCTGGCGCGCTATGAAACACCGGTGCCTGGAAAGACGGTTCTGGCTGCGGGGTTGACACAACGGGCGCCCGCGGCGATGTATAGGAAAAGGAGGGCTGTGCGGGCATGACATTGTAGGACCGCGGGGCAACCCACAACGGGGCCGCTTGGGTCCTGCCGGACGGCGATGCTTCGGCCTGCGGCCTGGCGGGAGTCACCGATCTCGGACTGTTTGGGACACTCTGCCACCGTGGTTGCGGCGGTGCTATGGAATGGTTTCCAAACACGGCCGATGATGGATTGGAGACGAAGGGACCACCGCCCGTGCTGATGCCCGCCGTGCCGCGTGCTGTTGTGGTGCCGCTTTGGCCAAACCCTCCGCGCAAGACCGCTTGGCGGGGGGTGCTTTGATTACGGCCAACCGCACGCCACGTGTTGGACAGGATCGTCGGGCTAATCTGAACGGACCTAGGCGAGGCTGTCCGGGCGTTGGACAGCAGTGGTGTCCGCAGGCCGGCGTGCATCACGGTGCCGGCCACGGCCACCAAGCCGACCCCCGCTTCGAGCCGTGCAACGTTCGCGCCGGCGCTGGCGCCGAATCCGGCCAGACTTTCTCGTCCGCGGAAGAAGCGGTTGGGCTGGACATCACGCACGGGCAGTGCGCTGTCGCCGAACTTCATCAAATGGCCGCCGCGGCCGTTAAGGCTGAAGATGCCGAAGTCGTTGTGGTGCCTGTCGAACAGGCCGCGTTCGAACGGGTGCACGGAGCAGCGTCCGAAACGCAGGTCGTCGATGTCACAGTACGAGCAGGCGTCAAACCCAAACCGGCAACCGCCGAACAGAAAGGCAGATCCGACGCCGCCCCGGCATGGCCGGTTCCATGGGTCCAGCGGGCACCACAGGAAGTTGGAACCGCAAGTCAGGGTGGCGCACCATCCCAACCCCCAGCCCGGTTGCCAACCCCACAGCCAGCCGTACTGATCGGGGTCATAGAGCCAGCGGCCGTAATGGCACGTGGTGTATCCGAAAGGATAATCATCCACCCAGCTATAGCCGTTGTCGGGCAGGTAATCCCAATAGCCGTCACGGTACGGCACGTATCCGTCCACATTGGGGCGCCAATACGGCTGGCCGTTGTAATCCACCCAGTCGCCGTAGGCGGCCAGATCGGCCGCGCCCATGGTGCCGGCGGGAATCCCGGAACTTGCCGGGAGTTTCTCCTCACCTCCGGTGATCAGGCGCGCCCGCGTGTGGTTCCAGGTGTCGAAGGCATCCTCCACACCGCTGTCAAACGCTTCCGGGACCGAGGGAAGATAGCCGGGGTCGATGTACGACCGCTGCCCCTCCGCGACGGTCACGTCGCCGCCGACTTTTGTTTGAATCACGGCCTGGCCCCACCGAACCGAAACCGTCGTGCTGCCGTTGCCCAGAATGTCCACCCGGACGTCGCTGGCGGGCCACACCTGAATCTGCCCGACGGGCGTTTCAAAGGTCGTGTCGCCCACCCCGCGGAACATGCGCTGGACAAAAAAGGAACCCACCCCGCCGCGGATGTCGACGGAAGGCGTCAGGGAAACCACCTCCGCCTTGCTGCCGTCGGCCATGCGGAGGTAGGTCCCTTTCGCGATCTCAACCTCCATCGTGCCCTGGCTGTCCACCCACAGGGAATCGCCCGGGGCCACCACGGCATTCATGGTGGCATAACTCCAGTCCGAGTCCGCCTTGCCTTTAATCATTCCCGCACCGCCTTGGCAACTGATGCGGGCCTGGGTTATGTTTGGGTCCACCGGCACAGGTTGCACCGGCAAAGCCGCCTTCGGCACCGTTGCCCCCGGAGGGGCCGTCTGACTGGCCGACGCGGGCGGTGCCACCGTTGCCTCCTCGGCAAAGGCGGCCGACCGTCCGATCATGGGAAAACTCAGGGCAAGCCCTGCAACCGCAAAGAACAGGAACCCCGCCATCCATCGCACGGGGCCAACTTCGGTCGGGGCATGCCCTGAGAACGATGTTTTCGTGCTCATGGTTGCCATCCCGCGCGCGAACGCGCTTGTCGTTTTAACTGTTTGGGCCCGCTTATGTCTGCCTGCTCGACAGCCACACTATCGGACCGGTAAAGGAAACAATCGGCGCGGAAGAAGTTATTCTGCACCTTTTGCTTTTGACACAGTCGCGGGGAAGAACGGGAAGTGGATTCTGCGCGACCGGGCCATGGTTTTGGTGTGATCCGGCACACGGGCGTTGTGTGGCCGGGCACATTTGTTTCGTATGACCGGTCACATGGTCAACAGATAAGGGGCTTGGCATTTACTAATATACCTGATATAATCTCTTCGTGGATTACCCGCGAGGAGGTTATGCATGAAGACGTCGACCCTTGATAAGAATGGGGTTCCGGACAATGTGGTGG
>CAIXUF010001316.1 GCA_903922535.1 Candidatus Hydrogenedentota bacterium | reverse complement strand
GCGTCAGCGTGCCCGGGCCGTTTTGGATGAGCGTGCCAGTCCCGGAAACAGATCCCGACAAGGTCTGCACAGCACTACTGCCGTAGCTGAATGTGCCGTTGTTGCTGATGTTCCCCGCATAAGCGCCGCCACTCAACTGGCCGCTCCCGCCGATGCCCAGAATCATGCCGGTTGATGCGTTGGTGATATTGCCGGTAAAGGTGTTGGAGCCGGTAAGTTCCAAAATGCCGTTGCCGGATATTGTCAATCCGCCGCCGGAATCGGAAATCGGGCCGCTGACTGTCAGGGGTCCGTTGCTCAGGATGGTCCACACCGACGATCCCGCCGAGCCGAGGGTCACCGGCACGGCCACATATTGCGCGTTGGTCGAGTTGTTGGTCACAGCGGTGTCCACAGTCAGGACGCTGTCGCTGGAATTCGTGAGGGTGAACGATCCCGCAGAGCTGTCGAACGTCAGCGAGCCAACAGTGTAGGAACTGTCCATGACCGGCGTCAGGCCGGTCACGCCGGCAAACACCACGCTGTCGCCAACCAGGGTCGGCGCCAACCCGCCTGCCCAGTTCGTGCCGTCGCTCCAGTTGCTGTTGTTGGTGGCGTCCCCGCCATTCCATGTCAAGGCAACGTTAGCCGCGCCATTAACCTGAGCGATGATGGCCGAGCCTGTATGGGCAGTGGGACTGGCCCCGTCGGTCACAGTCACCGTCAAATTGCTTCCCGACACCGTTGCCGTCACGCTGGCGTCATTCAACAAGCCCGAAGCAAACGACCCGGATGTTCCCGTCACCCCCGCCGTGCCGCCGAACGTCACCGTTGAAGTGTAGTTGGTCACCGTGTTGTTGTTCGCATCCTGTGCCGTGATGGTCGCAATGGTGAAGGGTGTGCCGACTGTCTGCGGCGATGAAATCGCCGATATCGCAAAATGATCCAGCGTGCCAGGATTGAAGGTGATCGTGGCCGTCTGGGTGATTTGCACGGAATCCGTCGCGTCGGTCGCCGTAAAGACATCCGCCCCGGCAGTCGTCGATTTCACGGTAAATGTCACCACGCCGGAGGAAGAACTCGGTCCCGACGCGGCGCTGATGGTGGGTGACCCCGGACCCGAGGTTTTCGCCAGGGTCACTGTCTTGTTCGAAACCGGGTTGCTGTACACATCTTTCAGGGTGACGGTGATCGTCGAGGTGGTGGAACCGTCCGCCGGCACGGAGGTTGGCGAGGCCGCCACTGTTGATTGCGCCGCCGTAACCACGCCGGCGGCTGTAAAGGTGACCGTGGCCGTCTGGGTGATTTGCACGGAATCCGTCGTGTCGGTTGCCGTGAAGACATCCGCCCCGGCTGTCGTGGATTTCACGGTGAATGTCACCACGCCCGACGAGGAACTGGGTCCTGACGCGGCGCTGATGGTGGGCGACCCCGGACCCGAGGTTTGCGCCAGGGTCACCGTCTTGCCCGAAACTGGATTGTTGTACGCATCGTTTAAGGTCACGGTAATCGTCGAAGTGGTCAAACCGTCCGCTGGCACGGAGGTTGGCGAGGCCGCCACCGTGGATTGCGCCGCCGTCACCGCGCCGGCGGTAATGTTGAAGGAACTGCTGGTCACGGAGGTGTAGCCGGTGGCCGTGGCGGTCATCGTATAGCTGCCCGCCGTGTCAATTACGAGGTCAGCGAACTGGGCTTTCCCGGCTTTGTCGGTATTCTCGGGGTTCGTGCCACTGCTTATACTGCCGCTGCTGAGCGTCAGCGTAACGGCCACGTTTTGGTTTGATAAAATGCCTCCAGATGCGTTTGTAAGTTGCACCGCAAACTTAGCCATCGTGGCGCCAGCCGTCGTTGTTTTCGGCTGCGTCGGGAACGTGAGCCCGTTGCCGGCATAAGCCGAAACGGTGGCACAGGCGAAAAACGCCCACAGCAGCAGTTTGATGGATGCGATCTGAGTTTTCATGTTTAACCTTGGATTATTGCTTGAGCATTTATTGTTGGGTTTGTCGTTATGATTTAACTTGACTGTCATTCGGTTTTCCGACCAGAGCCGCGAGTTTTTTTTCGGCGATTTCCATCTCCGACAATTT
>CAIXUF010001315.1 GCA_903922535.1 Candidatus Hydrogenedentota bacterium | reverse complement strand
TGCCTTTGGCAAGGCCACCGGCGTCGCCGGGTTCAACATCAATTTCGATTCCGTGACGGCCGAGCGCATCGCGGCGTTCCACCAGGCGGGCAAGACCTGTGCCGTGTGGACCGTCGACGACCCGGCCGCCATGCGGCGCTGTGTTGAATGCGGCGCGGACGCGATCATCTCCAACAAGCCCGACGTGCTGCTGTCCACGCTGCGCGAACTTGGCAAAAGGTAGTCCGAGATTTCGGCAGCACTTGCGGGTCGGGGCCGGTTTCGGGTGGGAATTATGGGAAGCATGAGAAGTATGGGAATCATGGGAAGCTGCAAAGCCCGGATCACCCCCATTCCCGGCGGTGAAACAGGGGAGCCCCTTCCACATGGTTCCGGTCTGAAAAGAAGGCGTTTCCACCACCATATATGCTACCCTGCTGCCCGATGAAGACCGCCGACATTGACTATTATCTTCCCGAGGAACTGATTGCGCAGTACCCGAGCGAACGGCGCGATGCGTCGCGCATGCTGGTGATCAACCGCGCCACCGGCGAGATGCGCGAGGATCAATACCGCAACGTGGCCGATCATTTGCGCCCCGGCGACTGCATGGCCCTGAACGACACGCGCGTGATTCGCGCGCGCCTGTACGGGCAAAAGGACACCGGCGGGCGGGTCCAGGTGTTCCTGCTGCGCGAGGAGCAGCCCGGTGAATGGGTCACACTGGTGCGTCCCTCGGCCAAGGTGAAACCGGGGACGGTGGTGCGTTTTGGCGGCGGGGTCAGCGCCACGGTCGGCGATGTGCTGCCCGACGGACGGCGGCGCGTCCGGTTTGACCCGGCCAACGTGCTTGAGGTCCTCGAATCGGTGGGGGAGATTCCGCTGCCCCCCTACATCCACCGCGACCAGCCTGACGCGGGCGATCTGACCCGCTACCAGACCGTGTTTGCGCGCCAGCCGGGCGCGGTGGCGGCACCCACCGCCGGATTGCACTTCACGGACGACGTTTTTGGCGCGCTCGATGCCAGGGGGATTGACCGCGCCTTCCTGACGCTCCATGTGGGCTATGGCACTTTCAAGCCCGTTGCCGCCGAAACGCTTGCGGAGCACCGGGTTGACCCGGAGGAGTTTTGCTTTCCCGAAGCGACTGCCGCAAAGCTCAATTCGGCCCGCACCGCGGGCGGGCGCGTTGTGGCCGTCGGTACCACCTGCACCCGCGTGCTGGAGACGCAGTTTCATCAGGGGGCGTTCATGCCGGGGACCGGCACCACCGACAAGTACATCCATCCGCCCTACCGTTTCCAGGGGGTGGATGCCCTCCAAACCAACTTCCATCTGCCCAAATCCAGCCTGCTCGCCCTCGTCTGCGCTTTCGCGGGCACCGAACTGACGCTCGAAGCCTACCGTTACGCCGTGCGGGAGCGGTTCCGGTTTTATTCCTATGGCGACGTGATGCTGATTCTGTGATTCCCGGACTTGCATCGGACGGGACAGAAACGTACTCTAAAGCCCACAAACGCACAGAAGGGGTACGCCATGGCGCGCAAGTCGAGCAAGTCAACGGGTCCCGGTGAGGAGTCGCTTTTTCCGTCGGTGCAGGATTACCGCCACGACACGGCCAAACGCACCAACATCCCGCCCGCAAAGATCGCGGCGGAAGGAACGGTGCCGCTCATCCCCAAGGCGCGGTATCACTACAGCCCGCGCCGTCCGCCCGAATTGCGTTTTGATCCCACCGGCGCACCGGACCGGCTGCCCAAGCTGCTGGAGGCGGCGCAGGAACGCGCACTCACACCGGAGGAAACGCAACTTCTGGCCGACGCCCTGCGCGAGCAGGAGCCCTGGCTCGAATGGGCCGAAAAGCGCGAACAGCACCAGCGCGGCCATTTTGAGGTGGACCCCGTCGCGCTGCACATCCACGAGCGCGTTAGCGCGCAGGCCATCCTGCGCGTCGCCGCGCGACAGGACCCCCAGCGCGACCTCTTCGCCGACCCCCAGCTCGAATACCACCAGGCCGTCCAGTTCTACCGCCACGACGTGGACTGGTCCAACCGGCTCATTCTCGGCGACAGCCTTCAGGCCATGTCCTCCCTCGCCCGTCGCGAAGACCTCGCCGGCAAGGTCCAGATGATCTACATGGACCCGCCCTACGGCATTAAGTTTGCCTCCAACTTCCAGTCCCAAGTCGGCAATCGCGACGTCAAGGACAAGGAACAGGACCTCACCCGCGAACCCGAAATGGTCAAGGCCTACCGCGACACCTGGCACCTCGGCGTCCACTCCTACCTCAGCTACCTGCGCGACAGGCTTATGGTCGCGAAAGAACTGCTAGCGGATAGCGGTAGTATCTTCGTGCAGATCAGTGATGAGAATCTGCATCGGGTGCGACAGATTCTGGACGACGTTTTCGGCAATCAGAATTTCGTGGCGACTGTTTGTTACAAAAAACCCGGCCAACGGTCATCAGAAACGCTAAACGTGCTAACGGACTTTATCTTATGGTATGCCCGTGACAGAGAAAGCGTAAAGTACCGTCAGTTATACACATTCAAGAGCCTCGATGGGGACGGAGGCGATCACTACAATCAACTGGACCTACTCTCAGGGGAATACCGCACGCTAAGCTCCGCAGAACGAAGCGGCGTCGAAGCTCTACCCAATGGAGCGCGCGTCTTTGAGACGACAGCGTTGACTTCAGCAGGATCCCAAAGCGGTGATGGAAATATTACCGTTCAGAGCAAGACCTATTCACCGCCGTCGCACAAGCACTGGAGCGTTAGCCTTGATGGATTGAGGCGAGTTGCAGCAGTCGAACGTATCCTTCCATCGCCGAGCACCTTGAGGTACAAGAGATTCTTCGATGATTTTCCGGTCATGGAGATCGACAACCGCTGGGATGACATAGGGATATTCGGAGAATCGCTGTATGTTGTTAGAACTGCTGATTTGGCTATCCAGCGCTGCATGCTGATGACCACCGATCCCGGCGACCTTGTTTTGGACCCGACCTGTGGCAGCGGAACGACTGCGTACGTGGCGGAGCAGTGGGGGCGCCGGTGGATCACGGCGGACACGAGCCGCGTGGCCGTGGCGATTGCACGGCAGCGGCTAATGACAGCCAAGTATGAGATGTACGCACTGCGCGACGAAGGCAAGGGGCTGGCAGGTAGCTTCAAGTATACGACGGTACCGCATGTGACCCTTAAGTCGATCTCGCAAAACACCAACCTCGACCCTATCTTTGCCAAGCACGAACCAATTCTGGATCAGTGCCTTGTGACGTGCAATGCGGCGCTGGGCGAAGTGACGGACCCAGTGCGCGCCAAATTGCGGGCGAAGCTGACGGCGAAACAGGCGCGGGCGGGCAAGAAAGCGGTCACCGACGCGGACGAGCGGCGCTGGTCTCTGCCGAAAAAGGGCGGGACCTGGGAGCACTGGCAGATGCCGTTTGATGCCGACGCCGACTGGCCCAAGGCCCTCCAGAAGGCGGTGACGACGTACCGCGCGGCGTGGCGCGCGAAGATGGACGCGGTGAACGGGTGCATCGCCGCCAACGCGGACCAGGAAGAACTGGTGGACCAGCCCGAGGTGGTGCGCGGCGTGACGCGGGTGAGCGGTCCGTTTACGGTGGAGGCGGTGCAGCCGCCGGAATTGTCGCTGAGCGACGTGGTGGCGGAAATTGACGCGGTGGGCTTTGACGGTGAACCGGAGGCGCTGGAGGGCGGCTTTGGCGATGCCGACGGCCCGCAGCCGGCGCGGACACTGCGGCGGGTGGAGGCTCGGATGGATCTGGAAACGCAAAATCTCGACGCCTATCTGGACAAAATGCTGCGGTTGCTGCGGGGTGACGGAGTGCGCTTCCCGAACAACAAGCAGATGAAATTCACGCGGCTCAACGCGCTTTCGGGCGCCTGGAGCGGCTTGCACGCCGAGGGGCGCTGGATGCCCGACGGCCAGGCCGACCCGGACCCGGAGGGCAAGGCAACGCTGTGCGCGGCCTTCGGCCCGCAGTACGGCCCGGTGACGGCGAAGCTGGTGGAGGAACTGGTGCGCGCGGCCAGCCGGCGCGGCTATGACGACCTGGTGATTGCCGGGTTCAGCTTTGACGGCCCGGCGCAGGCCACCATCGAGGAGGCGCAGCACCCGAAACTGCGCATCCACATGGCCCATGTGCGCCCCGACGTGAACCCCGGCATGGACGGTCTGCTCAAGGAGCAGCCCGGCAGCCAGTTGTTCACTGTCTTCGGCCAGCCCCGCGTCCGCGTGGACGGCCCGGATGGGGACGGCATGCTGACAGTGACGATGGAGGGGGTGGACATCTACAACCCGGTGACCAACGAGATTGTGTCAACCGGCGCGGCCAAGGTGGCCGCATGGTTCCTGGACAGCGACTACGACGGGCGCACCTTCTGCATCACCCAGGCCTTCTTCCCCGACCGGACGGCCTGGGAAAAACTCGCCAAGGCGCTCAAGGGCGTGATAGATCCGGATGCCTTTGAAGCCTTCAGCGGCACCAAGTCCCTGCCCTTCGCCCCCGGCGCAAACCGGTGCATCGCCATAAAAGTGATCGACCCGCGGGGCAACGAGGTGATGAAGGTGCAACGGTTGGGGTAGACTGGAAGAAACAGGGAGACGGTCAGCGATGTTGATTCTAGATGAACATGGACTTCTTCCGGACGGTGTGCATGACTGTTCCATGGAAGAGATAGAAGAGAGATTTGGCAGGTTCAACGGTAAAGAAACGCGGGTTGGCCTGTTTGCCAAGCTGAAAGAGTATTTTGATGAACTGCAGACCTGGCATCCAGATGCCGTGATGGTCGTCGATGGGAGTTTCGTTATGGGATGCGTCGATGAGCCGGAAGACATCGACCTGCTTATCGTGCTGCCGCCAGGCTGCAACACAAACGCAGATCCGAGACCGATAGAGTATAATCTTCTGTCGAAGCGTGTGTTGAAGAAACGGTTCGGATTTGACGTGTTTACGGCGCCGGCAGGTTCAGTTGCAGAAAATGAGTGGCTGGATTTCTTCCGGCAGGTCAACATTAAGTGGCACCAGACGCTGGGCCGGTCTCTGCCCCCCACAAAGGGAATTCTGAAGGTGGTCGCGCCATGATTACATCAGAGAATGATCTGAGAATCACACGTGAACAGCTCGGGCGGGTCGAAGCCGCGCTTCTTTCGCTTAAGGAAACGGTCAAGCCGAACAGTGTGGCGCGCTTTCTGCTGCTTGCGGAGGGCTATGTGGACCAGATAGAAGAGCTTCGCCGTGAAATTGACGACTACCTGGGTGTTACTGCGTTTTCCGAAAGCCGAAGCGAATTGATCATATCTCTTGAGGGCCAAAACCTGCATCCGGGTGAGGCGCGCGGAAGTTTGGTTGCCCATTACTTGGACCGTTTTCGGACAGGCCTCCAGTCCATTCTCGAAACACTGCTCGGGGTTTCGGATGCGGGACGGACAACTGGCCGCCGCCCTCTCTGGCTGGCAGCGTTGAGCGATCCCACTGTGCTCGCCATGACACCGGGCAGCATAAAACTGCATTTGGGTCCGCCAGAGACAGAGGATCTAATCTCAGGCCGCGAAGAATTCCGGAAGGGCGTAGGGCTCATTTTGGACGGAGTGGAATGGGCATCAAGGGAAGAAGAAACCCCGGATATCGCTTTGGCGAGTGACCCGAGAGTGCGAAAAGCCATACTGCACGCGGTACAGAGGCTCATGCCCGTCCAGGGCGGTACGGTTGAAAGCATCCGGTTTGGGGGGGAACTCGCTGGTCGGCGGGTATCGACGCGGCTGACAAGACAGGCGGTGCCCCGCTTGAAACAGGCCATGCGTCCGCCCGGTGACACGGAGGAATACAAGGACGTCGAAGGTGTGATACGGGAATTGGACTTGGACAACAACACGCTTTATCTGCGTGATCGTCCTGACAATCTTCCCGCGCTTCTGTGCAATTTCGATGAAACGCTTGAGCCTGATGCCATTGCCTGCCTGGATACTTCCGTGGTCCTGACGGGAACGCTGAGAACAAACGCCAAGAACGGCGCCCAGACAATGGATATAGAGACTATTGAAAGCGTGGATGTGCCGGAGGAGGAGAAGGACGGTTCTGCGGCGGCGGATAATGGCGGGGTTTCTCCACAGTAAGAGATACGCCTCCCTTCCGGGAGGCGTCGGTCCGGAGATGCTATCTCCGGGGGGGTTACATAAGAGTATACCACAGTCGGTTTGTGCCGGATAAACCAGCGGGAGTTGTTCATGTCTGATCCACGACAAACCGAGATGCCCGTGCAGCCGGTGGAAAAGCCGGTCATTTGCAATCCGTACAGGGAGCCTTCCGCCTACTGGTTTCACGACCGGCAGACCGGTGAGGCGTCCAAAGTGGATGGGCGCCGTCCGGCGGGCTACCACTACAAGACGGAACGGGTGGGCACGGGCCAGCAGCAACTGTTCGCCGACGAAGCCTGGGACGAACTGACGCTGGTGAACAAGCTGCGGGAGGATGTGAAACGCTGGCGTGAATCGGGCTATCGGGGCGCGACCAACGTGACCCAGGAACTGCTTCAGCATTGGTCGAGCAGCGCATTGTCGCGCCCGCTGTTCTTCTGCCAGCGTGAAGCCGTCGAAACGATGATCTACCTGGCCGAACTGCGCATGCCGGGGCGTTCATCGCGGACGGGTTTTCATAGATTCGAACTTACAGATGAAGATGTCCGGCTGCTCCTGAACGGCGAAACGCCGACCTTTCAAACTTCGGAAGGGTATCACCCGACGCTCGTTGACAAACCTTCCGACCCGTCGCTTCTGCCGCTGACCCGGCTGGGCTGCAAGATGGCGACCGGATCGGGCAAGACCGTGGTCATGGCCATGCTGATTGCCTGGGCTTTCTGCAACCGGGGCAAGAATCCCGAAAGCCGGGAGTTCCCCAGCGCGGTGATTGTGTGCTGCCCGAACCTGACGGTAAAGGAGCGCCTGCAGGTGCTCCGTCCCGAGCACCCGAAGAACTACTACGCCGCCTTTGACATTGTGCCGACCAAGCACCGCCCCCTGCTGCAAAAAGGGCTGGTGCTGGTGGAAAATTGGCACCAGTTTGCCCCCGAGTCCGAGCACAAGGAGGGGGATTCGACCTACCGGGTGGTGGACAAGGGCGTCGAGGATGCTGATTCCTTTGCGCGAAGGGTGCTCAAGGACCTGTATGGCCGCATGCCGGTGATGGTGCTGAACGACGAGGGTCACCATTGCTGGCGTCCTGCACCGCTGGAACAGGAGCTCTCCAGTGAAGAAGAGCGCGAGTTGCAGACGGAATTCCAGGAGGCGACCGTTTGGGTGGAGGGGCTGGACCGGCTGAACAACGCCATGCCCAACGGAACGCGGGGTGTGCTCTTCTGCGTGGACCTGTCCGCAACCCCGTTCTACATCAAGGGCAGCGGGCACCCCGAAGGGCGGCCGTTTCCGTGGGTGGTGAGCGATTTTGGGCTGGTGGATGCCATTGAAAGCGGCATCGTCAAGATCCCCCGGCTGCCCGTGCAGGACACCACGGGCAGGCCTGACCCGAAGTACTTCAGATTGTGGGAATGGATGCGGGGCGAATTGCAGCCGGCGGAGTTTCTTCCGGGAAAGGCGCGCCGGCCCAAACCGGAGGCCGTGTACCGCGAGACCCAGGCGGCGTTGCTGCAACTGGCGTCCCAATGGCGCGAACGGTATGAGTATATCCGCGACGCAAAACCCGGCGCCGACACCGTGCCGCCTGTGCTGATCATTGTGTGCGACAACACGGACCTTGCCGAACTGTTCTTCCGCAAGATCAGCGGCGAACAGGAGGTGGAACTGGCCACCGTGTCCGATCTGGAGGAGCTGGAGGAAGATGCGCCTGTCGTCCCGGCCCGGGGTGGGGGCAAGAAGAAGGCAAAAACGCAAACGATATACGGCATGGGCGCGGTGGAAGCGGACTTGCTTTCCAATACTGCCACGGAAAGACGCACGATCCGCATCGACACCAAACTGCTGGCAGAGGCCGAAAGCGATGATCCCGGCAAGAACAAGCGGGCCATTGCGGAGGACCTGCGCCGGGTGGTTGCTTCTGTCGGCAAGCCGGGCGAGCCGGGCGAGCATGTGCGCTGCGTGGTTTCTGTCTCCATGCTCACCGAGGGTTGGGACGCCAATAACGTGACCCATATCTTGGGCATACGCGCTTTCAACAGCCAGCTTCTTTGCGAACAGGTCGTGGGACGCGGGTTGCGCCGCATGAACTACGACCCCGACAAGGAGACCGGCCTGCTGCCCGAGGAATACGTGGATGTATACGGTATTCCCTTCTCGGTGATCCCGTTCAAGGGCCGCCCATCGAACAAACCCGAACCCGTAGACAAACCGCTAAACCATGTGCGGGCCATACCCGAGCGTGCCCTGTTCGAGATGCGGTTTCCTGTGGTCGAGGGATATGCTTTTGCATTGCGCAAGAATCTGGTGAAGTGCGACATCGATTCGATGGAAAAACTTCATATCGAGCCGAACCGCGAACCCACCGCCACGTTTCTTCTTCCCACCGTGGGATATCAGGTGGGGACTCCGTCCCAAACGGCAGGTCCGTTTCTGTTTGAGGAACAAAATCGTGAGGCCTATTACCGCAGCACCCATTTGCAGGCCATTCAGTTTCAGATTGCACGGCTCATCCTGGAACAACTGACCTCCCACCAAGCGTCGGGCGGCGACGCCAAGAAACGCATCCTGGCCCTGCAATCGCGCCATCAACTGTTCCCGCAGGTATATTCGTTTGTGGAGCAGTACGTCAGCAGAAAGGTGGATTTTCAGAACACCGACCCCTGCGAACTGGGTTTGGAGAAATACGCACAGCGGCTGGTGGAACGATTGCGCGACGCGATCATGCCCGACGATTCCGGTGGCGAGGCCCCGTTGCTGCCGATTTTGAACCGGTACAAGCCCACCGGGACCACTGCCGAAGTCGATTTCAAAACGAAACGGCCCTGCCACGGCACCCAGCGCAGCCATATCAACCAGGTCGTAACCGATACCGTCACCTGGGAGAACAGCGCAACCTTCAAGCTGGAACAGGCCAGAAATGCAGTGAAGTTCTATGTCCGAAACGACCATCTCGGCCTACTCATTCCCTATGAATATCAGCAAATAGACCACAGTTACGAGCCGGACTTCCTCGTCCGATTGACCAACGAGATGACGGTACTTGTTGAAATAAAGGGTTTCGAGGACGATCAGACAAAGGCCAAACACTCCGCCGCACGGCGCTGGGTGGCTGCGGTAAACAACTGGGGCCAACTCGGTGCCTGGGACTTTCATGTCTGCCGGAACCCGCAGTATCTGGATCGCGAAATGGAATCTCTCGCCCGTGGCGAAGCTCCGGACCCCGGACCGACCGAACCCATGGATTTCGTGTTGTCCTGACGGTATGCTTTCCGCCGCCGCGTTGCGTTTCACCCCCTGTGGCGGGTATGCTTTGCGTTCTTGCAGTGACCGTGACGGTCGGCCAGCCAAGGCGGACGGGCGGTTGTACGGGGCTAAATGAGTGCCGCCGGACGCGGTTTTGCGCGCGGCGGCGCTTTGGATGTCATAGCG